>PXAS01000130.1 GCA_003565815.1 PVC group bacterium | reverse complement strand
GCCCACTCCAAATATCCCGTGTGCCCGGCATGCAAGAGATCAAAGGTGCCGTTGGTCATGACCACGGTGTCCCCGGCCGCGTCCCAGGCGTTGCGGAGAATCAGGGCGTCGGCGGGCAGCAGAATTTTATTGTGGGCGGGTCGCATGGGGCGCCTCCGGGTTCAGGGTGATATTGTCAATCAAACGGGCGCCAGGAAAGCGTACCGCCAGGGCCACAAGCACGGGGGCGCGAATGAGGTCCCCCACTTCGGAGAGACTTTGGTCGTCGAGAATTTCCAAATAGTCCAATTCTCCCGGCGAGAGATCCCCGAGCACGTCCAAAATCTCGGCGCGAAGGGCCTGTACATTCCTTTCTCCCCGTTCAAAGGCCCGTTCCGCCGCCCGCAGCGAGGCCTGCAATCGCGGGGCCGCCGCCCGCGAAGCCGCATCCAAATTGCGGTTGCGCGAACTCATGGCCACGCCATCCGCCTCCCGCACAATGGGCCCACTCAGGATCCGAACCGGGAAATTGAGATCCCGGGTCATGCGCCGGATCAACCGCAACTGCTGCGCATCCTTCTCCCCGAAAACGGCCACGTCCGCAAGCGTCAGATTGAAAAGTTTGGCCACCACCGTCAGCACCCCCCGGAAATGTCCCGGACGGCTCGCGCCGCAAAGTCGCGCCGACAGAACCTCCTCCACCACATACACGCTATGATCCCCGGCGTAAACCCCCGTCGACGGCGCAAAAAGCACATCCACGCCCTCGGCCTCGCACAAGGCGCGGTCCCGTTCGAAATCACGCGGATACCGCTCCAAATCCTCGTGGGGACCGAACTGGGTCGGGTTGACGAACAGCGTCAGAATCACCACATCGCTTTCAGCCTTGGCCAGGCGCACCAGCGACAAATGGCCCTCATGCAAATAGCCCATGGTGGGTACCACCCCCACGCGGATCCCGCGACGCCGCCGCTCGGCGGACCATTCCTGCATTTCATGGGGATCCCGGATAACCTTCATAAACGAAAAACCATGCTTGAAAAGTGGCTTTACTTCGATTTCACGCCTTCCTTTTCCTTCTCTTTGGCTTTTTCGGATTCAGCGGCGGTGCGGCCCGCCTCCAGTTCGCGTTCGGCTTCCTCCTTGCCTTTTTTGAATTCACTGATACTTTTGCCCACCGAACGCGAAAGCTCGGGCAGCCTTTTGGCACCAAACAGAAAAATCACCACCACCAAAAGAATGGCGAGTTCGGGAAAGCTGGGCGTCCAAGCGAGAAAAGGGGCTGGAAAAGGGAATGCATACATAAGATTGTGTCCGGTTGCGGGTTTCAGGCTGGATCATTTCATTTTTTCACGTAAATTCAAGAACCATGTACAATCCATTTCATTTCGCATTTGTCAACGCCATGGGTTCCCCCATGGAAATGGCGGTGATCGTGCTCGCGGTCCTGCTGATGTTCGGGGCCAAATCCCTGCCCGGTACCCTGCGAACCCTCGGGCGATGGATGGAGCAATTGCGGCAAATCAGCCGGGACGTGCAACGGGAAATCATCGGCGCGGAAAAGCCCTTCGAAGAAGCTCGCAAGGCCTGGGAAAACGAAGTCAAGGACCTGACCGTCTCCTCTTCGTCCCGCCGCCCCGCCCCCCTGGAGGAAGCGGAGCAAATCACGGTTGAACAGGCATCCCCCGGTCCCGACGACGCGGACGCACCCACGGACAAGCCCACATCCGAAAGCCGGGGAGATCAGTATGACGCCTGAAGAACATGACGGCATGAGCTTCCTCGAACACCTGGAGGAATTGCGGCGCACCATCCTCCGATGCGCCGCCGCCATCCTCGCCGGCATGATCGCTTGCGTCTTTTTCGTGAAGGAAATCCTGCAATTCCTTTTCCAGCCCCTCCGCGACCTCGGCGTCGACCCCGAAACCTTTCTCATCGCCCCGCAGGTGATGGGCGGATTCCGGGTGGCCGTTTCCGTGGTCTTTTGGTCCGGCCTCTTGCTCGCCTCCCCTTTCATGGTCTTTTTCATTGCCCAGTTCATTTTCCCTGGACTTCACAAGCACGAGAAAAAATTGGTGCGCCGCTCCTCTGGCGTGGCCGTTCTCCTCTTTTTCCTTGGCGCCGCCCTGGGATATTACGGCACCATCAGTTATGCCCTCGACGCTCTCATTTTCAGAATTCACAACTGGATGGGCACATCGGCGGAATGGATTTTCCTCACCGACTACATCGCCTTCGTCATCAAGCTCACCCTCGGATTCGGCCTCGCCTTCGAATTGCCCCTGGTGCTGCTCATCCTCGGCTACGCGGATTTGGTGGACGTGAAAACCCTTTGCCATTACCGTCGCCACACCGCCGTCGGCCTCCTCGGCCTGGCCATGATGCTCACCCCGCCCGAACCCATTTCCCAGCTCATGATGGCCGGCAGCCTCTACCTCCTTTTCGAAATCTGCATCCTCCTGCTTCGCAGACACGAAAAAAAGAGGAACGGAAAATAGCCCCTGCACCGAATCACGAGCGATAGATGCTAAAGAGTGCTCATACCAAAACCATCTATACTCACTAAAAGCGCATTCCCCACAAACCCAAATAAATTCACCCCACCCCACTCCCCAATCGCAG
>PXAS01000350.1 GCA_003565815.1 PVC group bacterium | reverse complement strand
CAACCCACCGGCGAAGAGGCGCTCTCCGCCGACGACATCCGCATTCGCCAATCCCCGGAACGCTATCGCGAAGCCATCCGGGCCTTTTTCGACCTCTCAACGGAGTAAACCCATGAAAACAAAACACAACATCCTCCCCCTCCTCACCGCGGCCCTGTTTGCACTGGCCGCCGTCCCTTACGTCCGCTCGGCCAACGACGCCGGCCAGGCGGAGAAAGAAGGCGTCATCCAAGCCGCCAACCTCATTTTCGCCGGCACCCACACCTCCCGCTGCTTCAGCGATGAGTTTCTCGGCATCGCCCAGCGCGAAACCGGTATTCCCGTGGCCCGCCGCTTCACCAGCGTCAAACTCGATTCCGAGGAACTCTTTGCGTATCCTTTCGTGATGATGACCGGTGAACAGGAATTCTCCTTCTCGCACACCGAGCGCGAAAATCTCAAACGCTACCTCGACCGCGGCGGCTTCCTGCTCGCTTCCGCCGGATGCAGCAGCCGCCCTTGGGGCGAAGCCTTCCGGCGGGAAATCAACGGCCTCTTCGAAGATACCCGCCTCGTCCATCTCGACATGGATCATCCCCTCTGGAAAACCGTGTACGACATCGAATCCGTCGAACTCACCCGCCCCGGCGGCGAAGTCCGGATCTCCGGACTCGAACGCAACGGCAAACTCGTCACCGTTTTTTCCCCCGAAGGACTCAACGAAAGCGCAAAGGTGGACGGATGTTGTTGCTGCGGCGGCAACGAAATTCGCAACGCCGGTGAAATCGTCGTCAACATTCTTGTGTACGCCCTGCTCTACTGACATGTCCCGCTTCCCCGCCATTTTGTTGCTGTTGGCCTGCTTCAGTGCCCCCCTCCGCGCGGCGCCGCCCGGATCGGATCCCGAAGTCCGGGGCGGTCCCCGTCCCGGAGGCCGGGCCGGCATGCCCGACATCGAGGCCGCCGCCCCGGAACTTCCCGGTTGGTTGCGCGCCGAAGACCTGGCGCTCCCGGAAGCCGACATGGACCGACTCAGATGGCTCGACAATTTCGATTTTGCCCGCATGAGCGCCAACGCGCAGGGACAGAGCATGCTCGTCCTTTTCACCACCCCCACTTGCGTCTGGTGCCGCCGCCTCAAGGCCGACGTCCTCACCGATCCCGCCTTGCGTGACCGCCTCCGCCGCTTCACGCTCGTGGAAATCAACACCGAACGGCATCCCTCCCTCGCCATCCGCCACGGCGTGCGCGGGGTGCCGGCTTTGCTCTGGATGGATGCCGATGGACGCGAATTGTTCCGCATCGCCGGTTACGTCAACGTCGAAGACCTCGGGGTCGTCCTCGATCAAATCCTCACCCCCGGCGCCGGACCCGAAACCGCCCGACACGCCGCCCTTCTCAAGGAACTCGCCGAAGAGGAGCCCACCCCGGAACGCATGGTGCGGGCCCTCCGGGTCCTGCACGGCCAGGATCCGGGAGGACGCGTCCGCGAGGCGCTTCGCGCCATTGAACCCGTCCCCGTGAAACTCTGGATCGAGTTGCTCGGCCACCCCCGTCTCGCCATCCGCCTCGGTGCCCTCGAACTGCTCGAAGAAACAGCGGGCACCGCCCGCGGGTTCGATCCCTGGGCCGCGCCCGGCGCCGAAAAAAACGAGGCCGCCATTGCCGCGTGGGAAAACTGGGCCGACGACGCCCCCGACCTGCGGCCCCGCTACAGCCGCCTCACCCGCGAACAATTTGAAAACACCCTCCGCGATTTGGAGCAGGGGACGCCCGAACGCGCCCACCGCGCCATGCGGACCCTCGAACTCGCCGGACCGCCCCTGCGCCCCCACATCAAAACCCTGCTTGAGGACGAAGGGCTTTCCGACACCCTGCGCGAACGCCTCGAGGAGTTGCTTCTCACCCTCAATGTGGCCGCCCTCGGCTGGACCGATGCCTCCGGCATTGCCCACCGCCTCCGCCGCGCCCCCCTCGACACCCGTCTTCACCTTCTTCGGGAAATCGCCGGCAAAGGACGCCCGGCCCTCCCCGTCCTGACCGCCTTTCTCGACGACGCCGACATTCTCATCCGTGAAAACGTCATCGAAAGCGTGCTCAAAATCGGCGACAACTCCGTCCTGCCGCAGGTGCTCGAACGCCTGAAACAAGAAAGCAGCATCGATGTCGCCGTCACCGCCATGCGAAACCTCGGAAATCGGGTCACGCCCGAATCGACCGCATGGCTGCAAACCCAATTGGAATCCGACAACGAGGAACGCATCCTGGCCGCCCTGAACGCCATTCGCGAAGGCGGTCACCGCAGCTTGATCACCCCGGCGCTCGATCTCCTTGAAGACCCACGCTGGCGGATCCGCGCCGAAGTCGCCCGCACCATCCAGGGCACCCGTTCCCGGGACGCCCTCCCCGTTCTCTTGGAATACGCGAACGATCCCGACGACTTCGCCCGCAACATCATCCTCGAAACCGCCATGAGCCTCGCCCCGTCCGTGCAAGATCGTCAACGCATGCTGACAACCTGGTGGGAAAAAGGGGAAACGGACGAGATGACTCTCTTGCGCCTCGCCTGCGGCAATCGCGTGGACGTCCCGCCCGAATTCATGAGCGGCCTGGCGGAGCGCCCCAAAGGGGAATTGCTCACCAT
>PXAS01000185.1 GCA_003565815.1 PVC group bacterium | reverse complement strand
TTTGGATATGGCAGTGCGGGGAAAGTTGGTGCCGCAAGATCCAGAGGATGAGCCTGCTGAGAAACTAATCAGTAAGAATCAGCAGCGAATTTTAATATCAAGAACGGGCAAAAGGAAAACAATTCCAGAACTTAGTGACTCTGGCTCCATTTTTCCTCTTGGATGGGCTAGATGTCGCTTGTCTGACGCTGCACTGATTGAAATGGGGAACTCTCCACCAGGAAGTACATACAATCAGCATGGAGATGGCGTACCTCTGATTAATGGCCCAGTAGAGTTTACTAAAGGGCCTTTTGGCTTGACTGTTGTGAATCAATACACAACAGCACCATCTCGAATGTGTGAAAGTGGAGACTTACTTGTTTGTGTTCGTGGTGCGACAACTGGCAGAACTAACATTGCTGCTTTCAAAGCATGTATCGGTCGAGGAGTTGCTTCAGTTCGGGCCTGGGGCGCACAACAATACATTAACTATTTAATGTGGTGGTTTGGGGAGAAGCTGTTGCAGCAAGGGAAAGGCACGACTTTCCCAAGTATTTCATATGTAGACTTAGCTGGATTAGAGATATTTCTTCCCCCGCTGGCAGAACAGAATCGGATTGTGGCGAAGGTGGATGAGTTGATGGGGCTGTGTGATGCTCTGGAAGCGGCGCAGCAAAACCGTAATACGCTGCGCCAAAATCTGCGTGCTTCTGCCCTAGATGCTCTGATGAATGCTTCTTACGATCGCACCTTAGAAACATCCTGGGCTTTTGTAAGGGACAACTGGAGAGCAATGTGCGATCGACCTGAAGATGTGGAGGGGTTGAGGCAAGTAGTTTTGCAGATAGCAGTTCAGGGAAAGATCGTGTCACAAAATACGGAGGATGAGCCTGCTGAGAAGCTCTTGCAAAATATCATTCAATGCAAAGAGAAGCTGATTAAAGATAAAGCTCTTAGAAAAAGCAAGCTTATGTATGAGCCTCTAGAAACTTCTCTCTTTGAGCTGCCTCTTTCTTGGAAGTGGGCAAGATTAGATGATATATGCTTTGTAATCACTGATGGAGAACATGCCACACCACCCAGAGTTAGCCATTCTCCTATTCCTCTAGGGACAGCCAAAAATGTCAGAAATGGATTTCTTGATTTTGAAAAAACAGATTATGTATCACCTGAAGTAGCTGAAAAATGTTGGAAACGATGTAAGCCCAGTCATAATGACCTACTAATGGTATGTGTGGGGGCAACTACTGGAAGATTATGCCTTATTAAAAAACCGCCAGAGTTTGTAATTGTCCGTAGCGTTGCATTGATCAGGCCCTTCCCAGACTTTGTTTTTCCAGAGTATTTAGAATTGGCAATAAAATCTCCTTTGTTGCAAGAACAAATTTGGGGTAGCGTAAAGCGTTCAGCACAGCCTTGTTTGTATATCAATCGAATGCAGAAATTGTTGATTCCGTTACCCCCATTAGCCGAACAAAAACGCATCGTCGCAAAAGTCGATGAATTGATGCAACTGTGCGATCAACTTGAAGAGAGTTTGCGATCGCAGCAGCAGCACGCTGAAGCATTGACCGCTTCAGCCATCAGCCACCTGGCGGCGTAGATTTCAGACAAATAGATCGTTGGTTTTGTAGTCGAGAATAATGGTGGGCAGTGCCCACCCTACTAAATAGGTGATCTGTATGACTAATATTGTCCTCAACTTTCCTGAAACAGTTTTCTCAGCCCTGCGCAAAACTCCTGATGAGTTTGCTCAAGAGATGCGGGTCGCGGCGGCAGTGAAATGGTATGAGCTAGAGCAAGTTTCTCAGGGTAAAGCAGCCGAAATTGCCGGATTAACTCGTGCCGAGTTTATCCAAGCCCTATCTCGTTATAAAGTTTCCCCTTTTCAGTACACTGAGGCTGATTTGGTGAGAGAGCTAAATCATGCCGACTAAAACCGGAAATGGAATCATGGTAGGCGCTGCGGCGTTGGGCTGGCACTACCCCTCCTGGCGGTATCGCTCAATCAGTTGGGGCAAGTAGTCAAACCCATCCACGCCAATTTTTTGGATCAAGCTGGGGCGGTGCTGCTGTAACGTCGCCGCAAACTGTTCCGCGCCAAGCTTGCCCTGCAAAATCACCACCAGCGCCGCCGTCTGCTTCCAGGCACTCAACCCCCGCTGCTCCTGAAAATACATGCCGAGACAGCCGTAAGCCACTGCGATCGCAACTTGATTTTGCTGATAAAGCGCCTCCGCCAAATAACCATAGCCCCAAGCCCGTAAATCCGGCTCGCCACATTTCCCGGCCAAAACAATGCCCATCTCCAGAGCAGGCTGAGCCTGACCAGGCTGCTCCAGGATCACATAGGCAATCCCCAACCCCAGAGCGCAAAGGGTTTGATTCGCCAAGTCCTCAAAAGATTGGGCCAACTTTTGACCCGCCTGCAAATTGCGGATCGGGCGCTCCAAATCTTCAAAACTGACCACCTCCCGCTGACGGGCCAACATCACCTCGCAATAGCTCAGATTCGCCAGGGCATTGGCCTCCCCCTGACGATCGCCCAACTGCCGCGCCGTAATCAACGCCCGCTGGGCCTGGGACGCACTGGCCTCAAAATTCCGCTGCTGTAAGGCCACCCGGCTGAGGTGGTTGAGAT
>PXAS01000457.1 GCA_003565815.1 PVC group bacterium | reverse complement strand
CAACCAAGGCCAATACACGCCGTCATTCTCCAACGGGGTATACTCCACCCAAATGTCTCCATGCCGAGTGGCGCAACCCAAAGAGATGCAAAAAACGAAAAAAACAGGAAGGGAGAAACGCATCATTTTCAAAAAAAGGGTCACACACATTTTAACATTTTCGAAAAAGGGGTCAGCCCACACATTTTAACATTTTCTGTAGATAGAACATGCAGCGGGAAAATGAAAATGTTAAAATGTGTGGGCTGACCCCTTTTTGTGGGATGACCCCTTTTTGAAAGCAACCATGCTTTCAATCACCCGATCCGCAAAAGGCGCCAGGTCTTTGGCTGCGTGGGTCTGGGCCACGCCGAGGGTTTGGCAACCGGCTCCGCGGGCGGCTTGGAGTCCGTGGGGCGTGTCTTCGATGGCCAGGCAATGTTGGGCGGGAATCCCCAGTTTTTGGGCCACGAGCACGTAGCTTTCGGGATCGGGTTTGCTTCGGCTTACGTCCTCAGCGGTGACGACGATCGCAAACAGATCGCGGATGCCGAAACCTTTTAACAGCGGCTCCACGTCACCGGAAACCGCGCCTGTGCAGAGGGCCACGGGTCCGGCTGCTGCGGCGGCGCGCACGGAATCCACCGCCCCGGGAAAGGGGGGGATTTCCGCGCGGGACACCCGGTCCAGAAACGCTTCGGCTTTCTTTTTCACCAAGACGCGCAATTCTGCGTCATCCACCCTTTTTCCGGCGTCCTCCATCGCGGCACGGAGGGCGTCCCGGTCGTCAAAACCGATGTACATCCGTTGATAACGCTCCCAGGAAAAGGTTGCGCCCAAAGGCTTGAGAACATCCTGCATGGCCTGCCAATGCAAGCGTTCGGTGTCCGCGAGGATGCCGTCAAAGTCAAAAATATGGGCGCGAACCTTGTTCACAGAACCCTCAGAGGGCCGCGAGCAGCGCATCAACCTTGTCGGTGCGCTCCCAGGTGAAGGATTCGAGTTCTTTTTTGCTCGCGCGTCCGAAATGTCCGTAGGCGGAGGTGGCTTCGTACACGGGACGTTTGAGGTCGAGACCTTCCACGATTTCGCGGGGTTTGAGTCCGAAAACCTTGCGCACGGCGGCGGCGATTTCGCTTTCGGATTTTTTGCCGGTCCCGAAAGTGTCGACAAATACGGAGACGGGTTCGGGATAACCGATGGCATAGGCGAGTTGCACTTCGCAACGGTTTGCGAGTTTGGCGGCGACAATGTTTTTGGCCACATATCGGGCCATGTAAGCGGCGCTGCGGTCCACTTTGCTGGGATCTTTCCCGGAGAATGCGCCGCCGCCGTGTCGACCCATGCCGCCGTAGGTGTCCACAATGATTTTACGGCCCGTGAGTCCGCAATCCCCCTGCGGACCGCCAATGATGAATTGTCCGGTGGGATTGATCAGATAGCGGGTGTTTTTGTCGATGAATTTTGCGGGAAGCACTTTGGCGACCACTTCTTCGATCAAGCCGGATTCCAACTCCTTGCGTTTCACGTCGGCGCTGTGCTGTGAGGAAAGCACGATGGTGTCGATGCGAACGGGTTTGCCGTTTTCGTACAGCACGGAAACCTGGGATTTGCCGTCGGGACGGAGGAAGGGCAGTTTGCCGTTTTTGCGGGCCTTGCTCATGGCGGCGGTGAGCTTGTGCGCGTACATGATGGGCGCGGGCATCAGCTCGCGGGTTTCATCACAGGCATAGCCGAACATCATGCCCTGGTCGCCGGCGCCTTGTTCTTTGTATTGGCCTTCGCCTTCGCTCACGCCCTGGGAAATATCGGGAGATTGACGGTCCAACGCCACCATCACCGCGCAGGTTTCGGCGTCAAAACCCATTTCCGAGCTGACATATCCGATGTCGGTGATTTTCCGGCGCACGATGTCCGCATAATTGACTTGGGCCTTGGTGGTGATTTCACCGGCCACAATGGCCATCCCGGTTTTGACCAGCGTTTCGCAGGCCACGCGGCTGTCGGGATCCTGCGCCAAAAGCGCGTCAAGGATGCTGTCTGAAACGCCATCGCAAATTTTGTCGGGATGACCTTCGGTGACGGATTCGGACGTGAAAATGTATGAGGAGTTGGACATAATGGGGTTCCTTGGGTTTGCATCCGGCTTCATTTATCCTGTTATCCGGATATACGGTTTAATAAAGAAACAAAAACACTTGGCAAGCAAAAAGTGAGGGCCTCTCATGCGTTCGGCACCCCCGAAGGCTTTTCCCCATCTTCAGGCTTTTCCACCACGCTTTCGCTTCCCCCCTTCGCCCCTGCCGATGCGGCGATCGGCGCTCCCGTCCCCCCTTCGCCCCTGCCGATGCGGCGATCGGCGCTCCCGTCCCCCTTCGCCCCTTTTCGGATCAACGTTCGAAGCGGAATGACACGGACAGGAATGTCCGTGCTCCGTTCGATGTTCGGATTCCCCCCGCCATCCCATCCCATATCCAGCGAGCCTGCGAGCGCATCTCCCATATCCAGCGAGCCTGCGAGCGCATATCCCATATCCAGCGAGCCTGCGAGCGCATCTCCCATATCCAGCGAGCTTGCGAGCGCATCTCCCATATCCAGCGAGCCTGCGAGCGCATCTCCCATATCCAGCGAGCCTGCGAGCGCATATCCCAT
>PXAS01000407.1 GCA_003565815.1 PVC group bacterium | reverse complement strand
TTATTCATCACCACCGACGAGCACCACTGGAAATGCATGGGCTACAATCACCCGGGCATCCAAACCCCGAATCTGGACCGGCTCGCGGCCCAAGGCACGGTGTTTGACCGCGCGTATTGCCCGAACCCCACCTGCTCCCCCACCCGCGCCTCCCTGATCACCGGCCTGTATCCCAGCCAGCACGGCTGCTACAGCCTCGGCACCAAACTGCCCGAATCCGTGCCCACCCTGGGAGACGCCTTCCAACAGGCGGGCTACCGCACCACCCTCATCGGGAAAGCCCATTTTCAACCCCTTCGCAGCACCGAAGAATTCCCCTCCGAGGAAACCCCCGCCCATTTCGGCGACCGCGAATACTGGGAGAACCGGAGCGGGGATTTCTACGGGTTCGACAGCTATGAACTCCACCGCGGACACACCGCGGAGGCCTGGGTGGGTCCCCACTACCGTTTCTGGCTGGAAGACAAAGGCTTCGACAACTGGCGCGACTGGTTTATTCCCGAAGCCGGCACCTACAAGATCGCCGAACAAAAAGACGGAATCTGGCCCATCCCCGAAGAGGCCCATTACAACACCTGGATCACCGAACGGGTGAACGCCAAGCTCGCCGAGCATCGCGACGCGGGGGAACCCTTTTTCCTCTGGGCCAGTTTTCCCGACCCCCACACCCCCTACGCGGTGCCGGAACCCTGGGCCTCCATGTATTCCGAAGAGGATATCCTTCGCGAATACCTCGTCCCGGGGGAGCATGACCGCAACCCCCTGCCCCATCAACTCACCCAGGATCCCGAAGCTGATTTTTCTCCGTACACCGTGAATGGGATCCAAAACCACGGATATATGGAACAAACCTGGAGTCAAAACGAGAACTTTACCCGGAAGATCCAGGCCTATTACGGCATGGTGAGTTTCACCGACCACGCCATCGGCAAAATTCTCGACCAACTGGAGGCCCTCGGTCTGGCGGACAACACCCTGATTGTGTTCACCACCGACCACGGCCACTTCCTCGGCAAACACGGCCTGGGCGCCAAAGGACCCTTCCACTACGAGGACGTGATCAAAGTCCCCTTCATCGCGAAAACCCCGGGACAAAAGAATCCCGGCACCCGCACCGATTCCCTGATCAGCCTGGTGGACCTGCCGCCGACCTTTCTGGCCGCCTGCGGCCTGCCGGTGCCCCGCACCATGGCCGGACTGGATTTCACCCCGGTGTTCAAGGGAGAGGAAACCGCCCTGCGCGATCATGTGTTGGTCGAAAACCGTCACCAACCCGACACCATTTTCCTCAACACCTATGTGGACCACCGCTACAAACTCACCGTCTATTTCGGTCAACCCCACGGCGAACTGTGGGATCTGCGGGAGGATCCGGACGAACTGCACAACCGCTGGGACGATCCTGACTTTGCAGAGCTTAAAGCCCAACTGTTGCTAAAGCTCACACATGCGCAAATGGGAAAAGATCCCGTTCCCATGCCCCGGGTTTGGCTCGCGTAACCGGCGAGTCCGCTCACGAACCACCAAACACGTTTCCGACCATCGGAAAAGCCGGGCCTTGGGTTTCCGACCATCGGAAAAGCCGTGTCTTAATTTTCCGACCATCGGAAAACCCTTTCCAGACAGGACCTCGATCCAGGTGTCATCCCACAGTCCGCGTTCCTTCAGCCCGTTGGGCGGTTGTTGAGGCGGGCCGCGCCGATGGCCTCTTCGCCCTTGCCGCAATAAAACAAAACCAAGCCGCCGTCGCTGTCCTCGAAGAGATCGGGGTCGCGCAGTTGCTGGACGTTGGTTTGGGCTCCGTCTTTGGAGGGGATCAGCGGCCGGTCCGTACCCTCCCAGGGCTCTTCGGGTCGGAGCAGTTCCGTGCGGGCTCCGGCCAGGGTCCAGTTGGCGGGGTCCTGCCGCTGGGCGGGAGTGAGGCCCTCCAGAGTCAAGACCGTGACCCAGATGCGTTCCGGCGCGTCGTTTCGCGCACTGTGGAGAAGGAAAATCCGGTCAGGATCGCGGGCGGGATTGTGATAGACGGCGAAGTGGCGGGGATCTTCGGCCCCCAATCCCAGTTGCGCGTAAAGTTTGCGGATAGGATTCGCGGCGTCTGAAAGTTCTTCCCAGTAAGGATCGTGTGGTTTGGGCGTTTGGGGCGGGTTCCAGAGACCGCCGGGAGCGTCGCCGTTGGCGATGGAGGCCGCCTGCCCCCCCGCCGTCAGGGCCGGGGCGCGGTACAGCCTGGCCTTGTTGGCGTAGGCGAAGGTTCTTCCCGCGACCACAAAGGTCTTGAAGTAGAAGCCGCCGAGAATCACGCTGCGCACACCGTGACCCGGCTCGCCGCCGTGATCGGGCGGATTGAAGTTCAAACCCGTTCCGCTCGTCGACACAAAGCTGTCCTGGGATCGGCGGGATCCGGGCCCGTGGAAATACATCACGATGCGCCGGTTGACGTCATCCACGTTCACATCCGGCGAGGCGATGTGGCCGCCCAGCCAGGCGGCTCCGCCGTCGTGATCGATACCCGGCAGTTTGATGCGGCGGTCCGGATGCAGTGCCAGATCCAGCACCCCCCTCCCCGGCACCCGCGCGTCGTCTTGCGTGCCGACATTGAACAGCGTCCAAGGCCCCGCGATGTCCCGCGCCCACGCCAGC
>PXAS01000384.1 GCA_003565815.1 PVC group bacterium | reverse complement strand
GTTCGACGTTCGCTTTTCTCCTTCTCTCCTTCTTTCCTTCTTTCCCCCTCCTCCTCTCTCCACCTGCTACCGCAACCGCACCACGCGGCTTCCCCGGCCTTCCAAGATCAGGTAAAGACTGCCATCCGGACCGCAACGCACATCCCGCACCCGACCCTGTCCTTGCAAGATCACCTCCCGCTCCTCCAGCCCCTCTTCGCCCAAACGCAGGCGTTCCACCACTTCAGAGCGCAAACCGCCCACCAATAAATCCCCCTCCCATTCCGGGAATTGGTCGCCGCTCACAAACGCCATGCCGCAGACGGCGATGGACGGGGTCCAATGCCAGTGGGGCGATTTCATGTCCTCGCGCTCGGTTTCTTCCGTAATCGGCGTCCCGTTGTAATTCATGCCGTGGGTCACCACCGGCCATCCGTAATTTTCGCCGGGCAAAATGTGGTTCAACTCGTCCCCGCCCCGGGGACCGTGTTCGGTGGACCAAATTTCCCCGTTTTCAGGCCGAATCGCCAGGCCCTGCGGATTGCGGTGACCATAGGACCAAATCGCGGGGTACGCCGCGGTTTCCACAAAGGGGTTGTCCTCTGGCACGCGGCCATCGTCATGCAATCTGAAAATTTTCCCACTCGGCAGATCCAAACGTTGGGCATGCGGTTGCGCCCCGCGATCCCCAATGGAGAAAAACACATATCCATCCCGAAACACCATCCGGGAGCCGAAATGCACGGCGGCATTGCGCCGGTGTTCGGGTTGCGCCCGGAAAATCTCCTCCTCGTCCACCCAAACCCCGTCCCGAATTCGTCCCCGCACCACTGCCGTCATCGCATTTCGCCCCGATCCATCCGCGAAACTGAGATAGATCCACCCGTTTTCGGCATAATCGGGATGAACGGCCACATCCAACATACCGCCCTGACCGTGTCGCACGATCTCCGGCGTATTCCGGATCGGATCGCCCAAACCGTTTTCCGGATCCAGCATCCGCACCGGACCGTCAATTTCCGTGACGATCATCCGTCCGTCGGGCAGAAAATCCATCCCCCACATCCTCCCGTCCGATCTGGCCACGGTTTCGATGCGAAATTCACGGTGCCGTGTACGCACCACCCCGTCCTCCGGACGCGGCGGCGGCTCCGCTTCCGCCATTTCCCGAAGTTCCCGCAAATAAATCACCAACGCGCGGATTTCCCGCTCATTGAGGCGGTCTTCAAAGCCCTCTTTGTTGAAATCCGGCAGACCTGCGCGGATCACCCGCGTCCGTTCCGCATCGGTGTGGGCATGTTTCCACTCCCCGTGAGCCAGGGGGCCGCCCATACCGCCTTCCCCGCGTTCGCCGTGACATACCGCGCAGTGTTCGACAAAAAAATCCCTTGCGGCCCCGCGACCGACATTGATTTGCCCCTCCGCGCGCCATCCCAAAGGCACGCCCAAAAGCAAGATCGAAATCCAAAACAGCTTTTTCATGCGGCCGGCTCCAATTTGATGCTCACGGAGTTGATGCAATAGCGAAGATGGGTCGGCGGCGGACCATCCGGAAAGACATGACCCAAATGCGCCCCGCAGGCGGCGCAGCAAATTTCCACCCGACGATACCCCAACAAATCATCTTCGCTCTCCGCCAACGCATCCTCGGAAACCGGCTCGAAATAACTCGGCCACCCGCAGCCGGAATGGAATTTCGCATCCGAGCGGAACAGCGGCGCGTCACAACAGACGCAATGATAAAGTCCTTCCGTTTCCGTATCCGTGTACGCACCTGTAAAAGGACGCTCCGTCCCCTTTTCCACGCACACGCGAAATTCTTCAGGCGACAACCGAGCCTTCCAATACGCACGGCTTTCAGGGTCCAAAGGGTCGATTCGAGGCATCGGAGTATTCATAACCACAGTATCGCGGAAAAACCGAAAACTGCAAGAAAGAAGCATTGGGACCAAGGGAGAACCATGCCCTTCACCTGAACACGCGGCGGATGTCATGGCTTCCAGCCAGTCATGACATCCGCACCCGTGATTACGGTTTCTCCCGGAACTTCCGCCTCCAGCACGATGGGGCGTTCCACGGTTCCGGATCGGAAAAGAAGTATAACCCTTTCAGGGTTCTTTTCATCCCCGTTTCGCCCGGGGGTGGGCTTGGTTGTAAACTTCTTTCATGCGTTCGATGGACACATGGGTGTAAATTTGGGTGGTGGAAAGGCTGCTGTGTCCCAACAGTTCCTGCACGCTGCGCAAATCGGCGCCGGCATCCAGCAAGTGGGTGGCAAAGGAATGCCGCAAATCATGCGGGGAAAAGTCGGGATTCAAATTCGCCGCCCCCAGCATGGTCTTCATCATGCGCTGGATGGAGCGGTTGCTCAGCGCGGTGCCGTGTTTGTTGAGAAAAAGGGCCGGCGGACGTTTGGACACGCCTAGAAAATCCAAAAAACGTTCCTTGGCTTCCAGGGCTTCGTGCAGGGCGGTGACCGCCGGACCGCCCAGTGGACACATGCGTTCTTTTTTCCCTTTGCCCATGACCCGGACCACGCCCCCAAGCAAATCCACCCGGTTTTCGCGCAATCCCGTCAACTCGCTCAGCCGAATGCCGCTGCTGTACAACACCTCCAGAATGGCGGTGTCGCGGGCGGCGGCGTATGTTTTGAAGACATCGCCCGGTTCCACTTGGGCCAGCAAAGCCAAGGGGGCTTCCAATAATCTGCAGATTTCGGCGCGGCTCAACACCTCGGGCAGATTGCGGTCCGGTCGCGGGGCGGGCAAACCGGAAAAGGGATTGGCCGCCACCTTTCCCTCGCGATGGAGAAATTTGAAAAAACTCCGCAGGCTGGAGAGTTTGCGTCCGGTGGTGGCGGGACGTGCGCCCTGCTTCTGCACTTCCGCGAGAAACCCGCGCGCCTGCAGGCGGGTGACCGTGGACCAGGGATAGGGCGCGGCGGTGTCCGGCCATTGGTGGGCCGCGAATTGGAGAATGTCGGCCGCGTAGTGGGTGGTGGTATGAACGGAGGCGTTTTTCTCGCCTTCCAGATGTTGGACGAACGCTTCAAGCTCCGGATCGGAACTCATTTGTTCTTTAACATCGCCTTCAATTCAGGGGTCAAATATTTGGAATCCGTCCATTTGCGCCCTTCGGGATGCTCCCAGCATTCCAGGCTGGCGCGCAAGACGTCGGGACGGCTGACAATACCGACCAAGGTATCTCCTTCGACCACGGGCAGCCGACGGTAAGGACGGTGCATGAAAATTCCCGCGACCATGAACAGATCCGCATTCGGCCCCACGGTTTCGGGGTGCATCACCATGTATTCCGCCACGGTGCCGCGGGGAAGCTGACTGTACGCGGCCGCCGCGAAAATGCCCATGCAGTCTTTTTCGGATAGCATCCCCAGCAATTGGCCTTCCTCCACCACGGGGGCGCCGGAAACGTCGTGCTTCATCATTTTGAGAATGGCATCGTAGATGTCCAATTCCGGGGAAAGGGTCACCACTTTTCGGGTCATGAAATCGGAAACGATGGGGATTTGAGTCATGATTTGCTCCTTGCGGAAAGTGGAAAATGCATCAAACGGTTTCGAAGGGCTTCAACAACAATTCGTTGAGGTGGATATCTGCGGGAGAGTCCACCACGGCTTGGGCGCCGCCGAAATCCTGAAACTCGGTGAAGCGGTCGGGAACGACCACACAATGCACGCCGGCGGTCAACGCCGATTTCACCGCGGCCATGCTGGTGGTAATGGCCATGGAAGACGGTCCGATGATATCGTTGTCCTTGGAGGCTTTCAGCCAGGCGTCGGCGCGGGGGTAAGGTTCCAGTCCGGTCCCGAAGGCAATATACTCAATGCCCAAACCGGACAAATCCAGGCGGTCTC
This sequence comes from PVC group bacterium, assembly GCA_003565815.1. Taxonomy (GTDB): domain Bacteria; phylum Verrucomicrobiota; class Kiritimatiellia; order SS1-B-03-39; family UBA6053; genus PXAS01. The sequence goes on along the minus strand of PXAS01000384.1, from coordinate 8,004 downwards.
CCAGGGCATCCCGGGCCGCGGGGGGCAGGGCGGTCAGCGCGTACACCGGCATTTCGCGCTCGCGGGCCTGCACGATCACGTTCCGCAATTCGTCGCTGATCCAGACTTCGGCGGACTCGACGTAGGACTGGACCGCGTTGATGATTTCATCCCCCAATTTTTTCGGGGTGCCTTTTTTCACCCCGAGTTCGCTCTGCAAGGTTTCGATCAGCTTCGCGGGGGTTTGGGTCAATCCGAACCGCGAAAGGTGCAGGGGGGTCAAATCCTGATCATCAAAAATACGTTGCAAGGCTTCATAGGTGGCTTCGCGCACTTTTGCGACCAAATGGTCGAATTCAAATAAAAACGCGGAAGTGGTGGGATGGAATTCGTTGTTGTCTGCGTTGGCGTTCAAAATGGATAAACTCCTGAAGGTAAATGGGGAAAATTCGGTGCTTTCCCATATCGTTCCCATGGGATTTGTCAAGCTTGCTGATCATGTCCCCCGGGAAAAGGGCGCATCTCATAATTGGTGTTTTTTTTGCCGTAGCTGCAACTGTCCCCAGTTGCAGAACCGAATCATAGATCTGGATATCGAAGCTGGGGACAGCTTCGACAACGGTGAGTCCGCCCTTTCACCAATGCCGAGATGCGCCCCCGGGAAAGGGGCGTATCTCCGAACGGGTGATGGGATGCATCTTCTGATAGACAAAGTCAGTCCTTCGGAGTTTCGGGCGGGAGGAGGGTATCCAGGACGTTGAAAAACCGCTCCATTTGCGCGTCGGTTCCCACGGTGATTCGCAAATACGCCCCCGTACGCGGGCCCGGGAAGTGACGGAGGTAGACGTTTTCCGCCCGCAATCGCGCGTGCAATCGCGCCGCATCCAGACCCTCGGGCACTTTGGCAAAGAGAAAGTTCGCCTGCGAAGGCAAAACCTCGAAACCGCGTTCACTCAATTTTTTCGCGCTCGCGTGGCGGGTGCCCCGTACCGCGGTCACGTTGCTCCGCATCCAGGAAACATCCTCCACGGCCGCGAGGGCCATGCGTTGGGACAGCACGTTGGTGTTGTAACTGTCCTTGATCTTGTCCAGCGCCCCCACCAATTCGGGCGATCCGAGGACATAGCCCATGCGGATCCCGGCCAGTGCGTGGCTTTTGGAAAAACTGCGGCTGACCATGAGGTTGGGGCACTCGTGCAACAGTCCAACGGCATCGTCGGCGGCGAAATCCGCGTACGCTTCGTCCACCACCATCACCCCGTCGCAACGCTTCGCGGCGGCACGAACGTCGTCCAAGGGCACGCACAACCCCGTGGGCGCGTTGGGGCGGGTCAGGAAGAACAACGACACGTCCAGCCGCTCGGGCACTCGCCACGAGAAATCGGCCTCCAGCGGAAATTCGACACAGGCCAGCCCCGCGATTTCACAGAGCACGGGATAGAGGGAATACGAGGGCGACATCTGCCCCACCCGGCTTCCCGGCTCGCAAAAAGCACGGGTACAAAGCGCCAGCACTTCATCGCTGCCGTTGCCCACGAAAACCTGCTCCGGACGCACGCCATGCAACTCGGCCAAGGCCGCCCGCAGTTTCCCCGCCGAGGGATGCGGGTACTTGCGCAAAACATCCGCATCCACGGCCCCCAGGGCCTCGAAAACTTTCGGCGAGGGCGGATACGGGTTTTCGTTGGTGTTGAGCTTGAGCACGTCGGCGCCCTGCGGTTGTTCCCCGGGCACATAGGGGCGCATGGCGGCAACGGAGGGACGAATCAGCTTTTTCATGAGGAAAACCGGATTTGCGCGGACCGCGTGTGGCCGTCCAGCCCCTCCACGCGCCCGAAGGCTTCAATGACGGGGAGAACGTCCCGCAGATCGTCCCGGGTCAGTTCCAGCACGCTGGAACGGCGCATGAAATCATCCACGGTCAATCCGGAAAACATGGCCGCGGCGCCGCCCGTAGGCAGCACGTGACTGGGACCGGCGGCGAAGTCACCCGCGCTTTCAGGGGTCCATTTCCCCAGGAAAATCGCACCCGCGGCCCTGATTTGCGCGCAGACGGTCCGGGGATCGCGCACGAGCAGTTCCAAGTGTTCGGCGGCGAAGCGGTTGATCAGTTCCACGCCGTCGTCCAAATTCTGGACCCGCACGGCCATGACCCCGTTCTCCAGCACCGGACGGGTTTTGTCGAGCCGGGTCAGTTGCGCCGCCTGACGGATGAGTTCGGCCTCCACGGCGGGAATCAATTCGGGGACGGGGGTGACCAGCAACGCCTTTTCCAGCCCGGTGCCGTGCTCGGCCTGGGAAAGCAGGTCCGCGGCCACATGGGCGGGGTCGGCGCTCTCGTCGGCGAGAATGGCGATTTCACTGGGTCCGGCCACGCTGTCCAGGGACACTTCGCCGTAAACCAATTTTTTGGCGGCGGCCACGTATGCATTTCCGGGCCCCACGATTTTTTGTACCTTGGGAATCGTCTCCGTGCCGTAGGCCATGGCCCCAATCGCCTGTATCCCCCCAATTTTATAGATCTCCCCCACCCCGGCCAGGTGCAAGGCAAACAGGACGTAGGGATTGATGCGGCCTTCGCGGTCGGCGGGCGTGCAGGCCACGATTTCGCGGACGCCGGCCGCGCGGGCCAGGGTCGCGGTCATCAAGGCGGTGGAGGCCAAAGGGGCGGTTCCCCCGGGAATATACACGCCGACGCGGTCCAAGGGCATGTATTTCTCCCCCAAACGCCCTCCCCCGGTGGTGACCATGTCCCAGTCCCGCCGCTTCCCGGCCCGGGCAAACGCGAAAATGCGCGCATCGGCTTCCGCCGCCTGTTTTTTAAAATCCTCGTCCACGGACTGCAAGGCCTCCTCCATTTCCGCGTCCGCGACCCGGAACCGAGAGGGAGTGATTTCCGGGGTATCGAATTTCACGGCATAACGGACCACGGCGGCATCGCCCTCGGCACGGATTTCCGCGAGAATGTCGCGGGCCACGGCTTCGGCGGCGGGATCGATGGCGGGACGGGACAAAAAAGCGGTGACCTCCGGGGGCGCTTCGGCGGGGGACCAGGTTGCGGTTTTCAGTTGATAATCTTGCATGGAATCGTTCTGTGGTGAAAGGGATTAACGGCGGATGACTTCGTTGAGCAAATTGCATTTGGGGCATTTGGACAGCGGCACCATACGGGTATCGATATACACGTGATTACAGCCGGTGCAACGGAAGATATTGGCTTTTGCCGTTCTTTGGTAGCGGTAGCCCCGCTTTCGATACAGCCACCCCAGGAGGAGTAAAGCCGAAAACTGTAGGGCCAGCGGTCCCAAGAACAACCATGAAACGGCGTGAGACTCCATTTGCATCAGCGACGCTCTTGGGGTTGGAGGTTTAACGCAAAGCGGGTGCGGACCGGCCCCAGGCCTCTCGGGATCCGCGCCAGCCGGAGCGATTGCAGCGTTTCCTGGTGCAGGGGCGTCGGGGGACCGGGCGGATCCACCAGCAGATGCTTCACCTGACCATGCTCATCAAAATGCATGACCCCGGAAATTTTAAGGGTCACGGGAGACACGGGAATCCGGGGAGGGCGGAAGACGAGCAGTTCGGGGGCGTCTTCCGAGGTGAAGGTCAGGGTCCAGCGGTGCGGGCCGGGACGGGATTCGGGCGGCAACTCCGCGGTTTCGGAGGTCAGCGGCGCAAAGCGGGGGGTCATGCGTTGCATGGGCGAAGCCGCGGGGGGCAACAGATCCATGGGCATACTCGACATGGGCATGGACAAATCGAGCGGACTTTCCAGCGGGGGCATGGCCACGGTTTGGCTTTGACGGTCCCGCGCACCGGAAAACCCCAGGGAAGTGGGCAATGAAAACAAGGTGGGCGACCAGAGAAATCCAGTGCTTTCCGGCTGAAAATTCAGAACCGTGCGCGGCGGAGGTTCGGAGGGTCGCAACGGCCTGGACCAAGGCATCATCAGCCAAAGGGCGTGTAGAAGCACTGCCGTCAACAGACTGACCAGCCCGCAAAAGGCGTTGGATTTCAATTTTTTGGGCTTTATCGTTCCCATGGCCGATCTCCGTCCTCGGCGATGGATCTCCGCGTGGCGATGGCCACATCGCGGATGCCCGCCTGCCGGGCAAATTGATACACCCGCATGTTGGTGCCCAGGGAAACCTGTTCGTCCGCTTCGATCACCAGCGGTGTATTGGGATGCTCGAATCGCATGCGCTCAAACGCGGGGCGCAATTCTTCCATGGCAATCATCCGGTCATTGAAAAAAATCGTTTGCTGCTGGGTGATGGTGACCACCATTGCATTCAAGGGGATCCCCTCCCCGGTTTCTTCAACCGTCGGCAAACTCAGCCAAATCCCCGGTCGGGTGACAAAGGTGGAACTGAAAATGAAGAAAATCAGAATCAGCAACACCACATCCACCATTGCCGCCGGCTCCACAATGGGCGGAAAGCGGCGGCTGCGGGCGGTGAAATTCCGCTTTAGGGCGGTCAGCTGACGATAATGGGCGATGTCCGAATGTTTCACGGGCTCAATCCTCCACGTAAAGATTTCGGTTGGTCACCAGAAACGCGAGGATGTCCGCGCCCGCGAACTCCATGTCCAGCACCAGGGATTCAATGCGGCTGACCAAGAGGTTGTAGGCCGCGTAGATGGGCATGGCCACGGTCAATCCGGCGGCGGTGGTCGACAGGGCGGTCCACATGCCGCGGGCGAAAACATCCGCCTGAAGCGCGGGGGCGTTCGCCTCCAGCCCCTGAAAAATGTTCATCAGGGCAAGCACGGTGCCCAACAAGCCCAACATGGGCGCGATTTTCCCCAAAGTCGCGAGCAAATTCAATTGATGCTCCATGCGGGGGATTTCCATCAACCCGGCCTGCTGAATGGTCTTGGCGATTTCCTCGGGGGGCTCCTCGACCTTCAGGATCGCGGCGCGCACCAAATGGGCCACCGGGCCCGGCGTATCCTCGCAAATGGCCACCGCCTCGGCGGCATTGCCGCGACGCAGCACATTGTACAAGCCATTTAAAAAATCCGTGGCCTGAATTTGGGCACGGTGCAGTTGCAGCATCTTGGTCATGAACAAGGCCAGGGCCATGACACTGATCAGGCCCATCAGCCACATGATCGGGCCACCGGTGGTAATGAGTTCAAACATACGGGTCTCCAAAAACGGTTAGAAAAAAATCAAATGTTCGCGGCGTAAATCCTGGATGCGCTCCTCGGCCACCTCCGCGGCGCCGGGGATGCCGGAATCGACGATGTAGCGGTAGACCTGGATGGCTTTCCGCCAGTCTTTGCGTTGCTCGTAGGTCTGGGCGGCCGCATCCGCCGCCCGTCTGAAAATACTCTCGGTTCCGGGACTGTAGCGGGACCGGTTTCGCAGGTAGCGGTTGACCACCATCATATACTGGGCCAAGGCTTCGTCGTGGCGGTTGAGCGCGGCCAACGCGCTGCCGACTTTGTAGCTGGCCTGCAAACGCAAATCCGGCGGCGCCCCGGTGGACTCCTCCACAATGCGGTACGCGGCCAGGGCCTCCTGAAAACGGGAGGGATCCTGTTGCCCCATGGTAAAGTGACAATCCCCCACCCTTCCCCGGGCCGCCAAGGCCAAGGTGGTGGCGGGAAACAGATTGATCACCTGGTCAAACACCAGGATCGCGGCATCGAAACGGTTGAGTTCCGTCAACGTGTCGCCCTGGTAAAACAAAGCCTCTTGCACATGCGGCGCCTCGGGATCCGCGTCGATGGACATGGCGAATTGCTCCAAAGCCACTTCATAATTCTTGCGGGCCACCGCCGCGCGTCCGGCAAAATAACTGGCCTTGGAAATGACCTCGGGAATCTCCGTCATCTGGGTGAGTTTGAGAAATTCCCGCTCCGCCTCCTCGTAGGCTCTCCGGTTAAAAGCATGCTCCGCGAGCCAAAACCGGGCGTCCAGCACGAAGGGGGAGTCGGGAAAGCGCTCGAGGAACGTGCGCCCCACCCGGAGCGCCTCCTCTTCCCGGCCAATCAGGTACAGGGCCCAGCCCCGCATGAAAAAGGCCTGTTCCACGCGCGGGTGATCCGGAAAGCGCTCCAGCATCAGGTCGAATTGCCGCAGGGCCAGATCAAACAAGCCGATGCGGTACGCGGCCAGGCCTTTGTCGATCATGGCATCGGCAACAAACTCCCCTTCGGGATAGCGGTCCAAATAGGCGTCATACGCGCCCAAGGCTCTTTCAATGCGCAAAAACCGGCTCAAAAAATGGGCCTTTTGCATCCAGGCGCGTTCCATGAGAGGGTGATTGGGATGCCGGGCCACCAAACGGTTCAGCGCCTCCAAGGCCGGGTCCACGCCCTTCACCTCGGCCAGACAAAGCGCCGCCTGATATTCCGCCTGCACCGCAAGCGGGTGGGAGGGAAATCTCTCCGTAAATTCCAAATATTTTCTCCGGGCTGCGGAGAATTGTTCGCGTTGCTTCAGAACATCGGCCCACTTCATGAGGATGTGCGGTCCGATGGCCGCCTCCGGTGGCGCCAATTGCCAGGCGCGTTCATAGAGGCTTTCGGCATCCGCCCAGCGCCGCTCGCGTTCGCGGACATTGGCCAGGCCCAGGTTCGCCCGCAACAGCCCCTCCGGATCGGTAAACACGGAAAGATAGCGTTCAAAGCCCTCCCCGGCCGCGGTCCATTCCCCGGTCTCCGCCGCGCTTTTCGCCAAGGCCTCCGCCAGCAACAACTGCCCGCGGGCAATCTGCGGGGCATCGCCGCGGGAAGCGATCAAATGGCGCAGGATACGGTCCCCCTCCTCCAATTCCCCGCCCAAGACCAGCAATTCGGCCCGCCGGGAACGAATCTCCCAAATCCCGGGATCGTCCTCCAGACGGGTCTCCCAAGCCTGCAACACTTTCGCCGCCTGCAAATATTCCCCCTCCTCCTTCAAAGCGTCGGCCATCAAGGGAAAGACCATGGGTTCCAACGCATCATCCAACTCGCCGGAAGCCAGCAAGGCATCCAGACGGGCCTTGGCCGCGCCCAGCTCCCCGCCGCGCAACTCATGCTGCACCATGCGGACCACGGCCATCCGGCTTTGGGGATCTCGCCCGTCCCCGGCGGCAATGTCCGACCAAATGTCGAGTGCCTCTTCTTTTTGCCCCATGCCCAGCAGGATTTCCGCGAGTTCCAGCCGCAAACCCGCCGCCTCCGGGAGCGCGTCGATTTCAGAACGCAGGCCGGTGACCGCGGCCTCGGAATCCCCTCCCAAGTGTCGAGCCCGGGCCAACAGCCTCATGTGTTGCACATGCCGGGCATCGTTGACGCGCGCAAGCGCCTCCAAACGCTCCGCCGCACGCTCAAATCGACCCCGGGCCAAATCCAAATCCATCCGCACCAGGGTTTTCCACCGGCTCAAATCCTCCGGCAACGTGCTCGGCACCCGGGCGAGAGCCTCGTCGGCTCCTTCCAGATTCCCCGCCGCCAACCGGGCCCGGGCAACCCCCAGCCAGGCGGCCACGTGCGAAGCCACCGGAGAATCCTCCATGCGGGTGACCCGCAAGAAATGGTTTTCCGCGACATCGTGAAACCCATCGCGCAACGCCACTTCGCCGGAGCGCAGAATATCCTGGTCCGCATTCGCCCAAAGACACAAAGGCCATGCCAGGGCGATGAGCAGGGTGGAAGCATATGAAAACTTTCGCATACCTTGTTTCTAAACGGAAATCATGCAAAGCGCAAGCCCGGGCGAACAGGACATTCCCCATTTTATGGGAAAGTCGACAAAAACCATGGAGGCGGCGCATCCTGCGCCGGAGTCTTCAGCACAAATATTGCTCATCCATCCAATCTGACTCCAATACGAAAGACGCGCAAGCTTTTGTTGCATTTGCACCATGGGAAATCGTGAAAAAGATCAGATTGAAGAGCGCCCGGCGCAAGATGCGCCGCCCCCATATGTCTCCTGTGCGAACGCATTTCCTTCTTTCCACCCCATCATTCTGTCCAACCCACAACCCATTATCCTGCCACCTCATAGCGGAAATTTCCTGTTGCTATATT
>PXAS01000091.1 GCA_003565815.1 PVC group bacterium | reverse complement strand
GGAAAGAAGTAGCTGATGCTTGGCTTGGGGAGGGCTTTTGGAAAGGGGAACCACGGAGGGTCACGGATTTCCACGGATTTTTTGGGGGGAGTCGTGGGGGCACACATCAGGCCTTTGACTTACGGCGGCCATGACGGCGGCACACCGTTCGAGCGTTTCCCTCCCCAAAACCGATCCGCAGGCCGGCGAAGCATCCGCAGGCTCAAAACCCCACATGAGACCTAACGGCATCCGGAGTTGGATGAAATTTCCCCTTCAGAATATCGCAACAGGTAACTTCCATTAGCCAAAATGAGGGGGAGGGGCCTCGCTTTGTACTCAAAAAGCCGTAGAATACCACCATGAGCATTACTGAAGTTAGAAACCTACCCTTACGCGAGAAATTCCAGATTCTTGAGGCAATCTGGGACGACTTGAGCGCACGTATTGAGGAGATGAGCGTATCCCCCGACGTAAGAGACCTGCTCGATGAGAGAATTGAGCGCGTTCAGAATGGATCTTCCGAGGTGCATCATTGGGATGCGGTCAAGTTTTCAATCGGTCGATCATGATCCAAGTCCGCATATCGAACGATGCGCTTGAGGATCTCGAAGATGGTTTCCGGTTTTATGAACTCCAGGAAACAGGTTTGGGTGATAATCATATAGCAACAGGTAATTTCCATTAACCACTGATCACACTGATTCGCACAGATGCTTGGCTTGGGGAGGGCTTTTGGGAAAAGGAACTCCGAGTCGGCATGGAGTTTGTTTGTAGATCGACAGTCCCTTGCCGATACTCCCGCCGTTCGTGGAGGGAGATGCGCATACTCCGCCCGTTTTCCGAGCGTCGGAACGATTTTTTGGAGGCCTTCCGACCGTCGGAAAGATGAGTTTCCCTTACAAGCAATCCGGTTGATCCACAAAGCCAGCGATGTCAGAGCGCTTGCGGCGTGATCAGGCCAACCACATCGGATTGTTTTGGGGATTGGCACATCCGTATTTTATTTGGGACTTGTAAAGGTCCCCATCCGTGGGTAGCAGGATGGGGAATCTCTACCGAGGAAAACCGATGAAAATGTTTCTGCAGAAGGCCGTTGTGTTTGTGTTTGTGTGTTCCGCGTGTCAGTTCGCGTCGGGCGGTGAAAGCGCGGCGCGTTGGCTAGAGGCGCGCCAAGCGGTGTCCCAGGGGTTGCCGCAGACCGCCATTGACCTTTTGAACGAAATTCTCGCGGAGACGCTGTCGGAGGAGCGGATGGCGGAGGCGGCGCGGGCGCTGGTATTTCGGATCAACGCGGAGGGGGTGATCGAAGGGGGGAAGCCGGAGGAGCGGGTTTTCCGGCTGGAGGCCGAACTGGAAAACATGCCTGCGGAAACGCATCCGGTCTTGCGCACGGTGCTGGCCCGTTGGTACTGGGATTATTTCCGGGAAAACCGCTGGCGGTTCATGAGACGCACGGAGCAGGAGGAACCGGGCGATGACCTCCAAGCGTGGCCTTTGCAGAGAATTCTCGCGGAAATCGACCGGCAGTTTTCGCTCGCGCTTGCGGACCGGGAGGCGTTGCGCCGCGTTCCGGTTTCTGATTTTAAAGAGGTGATGGGGTTTGGGGAAATGCCGGAAAAATACCGCCCCACGCTGTACGTAGTTTTGATGTACGAGGCGTTGGCGTTTTACGCCGCCGGCGAGCAGGCCGCCCTGCTTCCAGAGGACGCGTTCGTCGTGCGCGACGCAGACCCGGTTTTTGACGACTTGGAGGCGTTTCTGGCCTGGGAGCCGGAAGCCGCCGGCTCCGACTCCCCGCTTGTAAAAGCCATTGGTCTTTATCAGGAACTCATTCGCCATCACCGTGAAACGGGCAACCGTGACGTGTGGGTGGACGCGGATCTGGCCCGCCTGCGCTTCGGATACAACACGGCGGTGGGGGAAATGAAAAATGCCCGATACCTGGAAGCCCTCCAGCGTTTTGCGGCGGAACACCGGGATCATGAGATTTATTCCCGCGCCCAGCACCAGATCGGCAGGCTGCTGCGGGAGGAGGGGGATCCCGCCGGGGGGCGGCGTGCCGCCGCCGATGGTGCCGCCGCGCACCCCGGGACGCTCGGCGCGCGTCTTTGCGAATCCCTCATTGCGGGGATTGAGGAGCCAAATGCGGCCCTTCGCGTCGAACGGGTATGGTCTGCCGACCCCGAGCTGTGGATCACCTACCGGAATCTTGAGGAAGTCCATCTCCGCTTGGTTCCGCTAGATTTCGAGGAGTTTTTCCCCAATTGGCGATATCCCAATTCTTGGCGTGACCGCGCGTCCCAGGAGCGCGTCCTTGCGATTGACCCTGTCCTCGAATGGAGCGAAAGACTGCCTGCCACGGAAGACTACCGCGAACGGACGGAACGGGTTTCCGTGCCGGTGGACGATTTGGAGCCGGGGTTTTATTTCCTGCTGGGCAGTCATGAGCCCGATTTCCCCCCGGAGGACAGTCCGGTCAGCGCCGAGATGGTGTGGGTGGGCGATTTGGCGATGGTGGTGCGTCAGCACACGGGTCGCGACGGCGTGGAGGGTCTGGTGGTGGAGGCGGAAAGCGGCCGCCCGGTTCAAGGGGCACAGATCACGGCCTGGAGTTTCGATTGGAGAAGGGAACCCGGGTGGGAACGGTTGGAGGAGAGTCCCTTGACGGACGATGAGGGATTTTTTCGAATGGATTCCCAGGAGCACCTTTTGCTGATTGCCCGGCACAACGGACACGAGGTTGGCAGGCCCCGGTTGGTTAGTCAGAGAGCGCGAACGGAAAGGGACGCGTACGAGGCCACCGTGTTTTTCACGGACCGTTCCATTTACCGTCCGGGACAAACGATTCATTACAAGGGAATCAGCCACAGGGTGAACCACGCGACGCAAAATTATGAAACCATGGCGGGGAGAAACGTCACGGTCTTCTTGCGGGACGCGAACCGCCAGGTGGTCGCCCGGCAAAGGCACCGGACGAATGATCACGGGTCGTTCAGCGGTAGCTTTGTCGCACCGGACGGGCGGCTGACGGGCCTCATGCGCATTGAAGAGGTCTCGGGGGCACCTGGAAGCACCTCGATCAGTGTGGAGGAATACAAGCGCCCGCGCTTCCGGGTGGAGTTGGACGCCCCGGAGGTCTCCCCGCGGCTGGGCGACGAGGTAACCTTGTCGGGCCGGGCGACCGCCTACACGGGGGCGGCGGTTGGCGGGGCCCAGGTCCGCTGGAAGGTGGAGCGAGAACCGCGGTTTCCCCCGTGGGTTTGGTGGCGGAGGGCACGGGTTGGCTCCCGTCAGGTGATCACGCGCGGAACGGCTTTGACGGAACGGGACGGGTCTTTCTCGGTGAGTTTTCCGGCGCGCCCCGACCCCAAGATCCCGGAAAGCGACGACCCGGTGTTCTCGTTCGAGGTTCAAGTGGATGTGACCGACGCGGCGGGAGAAACCCGCTCGGAGTCCCGGACGGTCCGGGTGGGCCACGCGGCGATGCGGGCGGTTGTGGACGCGGGGGAATGGCAATCCACGGAGGAGCCGACGAAGATCGGGATTCGGACGGAAACGCTGGAGGGAAATCCCGTGCGGGCGGAGGGAACCGTGTCCGTATTTTCGCTTGTCGAGCCAGACCGTCCCGTGCGCGGGCCCCTGGAAATCACGGGTGGGTATATGCTTCGCGCCATGATGCGCGGGGATGACACCGAGCCGCCTGCGGGTTCGCGTCCCGAGCAGTGGGAAACGGGGGAATTGCTCGCGCGTCGGCGTGTGGAAACGGATGAGACTGGAAATGCGGAGTGGCGTTTGGATCTTGAACCGGGCGCGTATCGGGTGGCGTTTGAAAGCAGGGACCGCTTTGGGCGTCCGGTCACCACGCGGGAAACGTTGCTGGTGTTGGATCCGGTCGGGGAGGCCTTTCCCGCGCGGGTACCGAGTCATTTGGCCGCGCCGGCGTGGAGTGTTGAACCCGGTGAAGTGTTCACCGCGTTTTGGGGCACGGGCTACGAAAGCGGTCCGGCCCTGGTGGAGATCGAGCGCCGGGGGGAAACCTTCCAGCGCTATTGGACGGAAACGGAACAAACGCAGCACCGGATCGAACAGGAGGTACCTGAACTGTTTCGCGGGGGATTTGTGGTGAGGGTCACCCATGTGCGGGAAAACCGCGCCTATGTCCACGAGCGGGTGGTGGACGTGCCCTGGTCCAACAAACAACTCACCGTGCGCTGGGAACGCTTCCGGTCCAAACTCGAGCCCGGCGGGAAGGAGACATGGACCGCCGTGGTCGAAGGGCCGGAAGCCCAGGCGGTGGCCGCGGAGATGGTCGCAACCCTGTATGACGCCTCGCTGGATGCTTTTCGCCCGCCCGCCTGGCTCACACGCTTCCCCGGCTTGTACCGCGAACAGTCACGGGTGGTCTCGCAATTCGAGAACGCGATGACGGTAATGCCTGGAATACACGGACGGTGGCCCGGAACCTGGAACCCTGAATGGGTCTCGTACCCCGGCCTTGACGGGAGCTTGCTCAGGGGTTTTTTACATAGAAGCTCCATGGCGAGTATGGCCCGGGCCGCAGACGGTTTTTCGCCCATGGGGGATGTTGTGGGTGTGCAAACGCCTTCCCCGTCGGACGCGTCCGACCTCGACACGGTTGCGGTCCGGAAAAACCTCGACGAGACCGCGTTTTTCCTGCCGCATCTCACCACCGATGAAAACGGAACCGTGCGCATGACCTTCACCATGCCGGAGGGGTTGACCGAATGGCGTTTTCTCGCATTCGCGCACGACACCATGATGCGGAGCGGGGTTCTCGACGACCGCGCGGTGACCGCCAAGGAACTGATGGTGCAACCCCTGGCGCCACGGTTCGCGCGGGAGGGGGATGTCTTTGAGTTTCCGGTCACCGTGAGCAACATGTCCGACGCCGACCAGTCGGGGCGGGTGCGGCTCCGCTTTTTCGACGCGCGCACCCTGGATCCGCGGGACGAGAACCTCGGCAACCTCGACAACGAAATGCCGTTCGAGATTCCCGCCGGGGAATCGCGAACCTATTTCTGGCGCCTCCACATTCCCGACGGCACCGGGTTTTTGGTCTACCGCGCGGTGGCGGCCTCGGACGCCTTCAGCGACGGGGAGGAGGGCGGACTGCCGGTGCTCAGCCGCCGGATTTTCCTGACCGAGTCCCTGTCGCTTCCGGTGCGCGGGCCGGAGGAGCGGGAATTTCTTTTTGACAAGCTGCTCAAATCCGGGGACTCGGAAACGCTTCGCAGCGAGGTGCTGACCGTGCAGGCGGTTTCCCAGCCCGCGTGGTACGCGGTGATGGCCCTGCCATACTTGATGGAATTCCCGCACGATTGCAGCGAACAGGTGTTCAACCGGCTCTACGCGAATGCGCTTGCAAGGCACATCGCCAACGCGGACCCGAATATCCGGCGGATTTTCAATCTTTGGAAAAACACCCCGGCGCTGGACAGTCCGCTGGAGAAAAACGAAGGGCTCAAATCCGTGGCCCTGGAGGCAACCCCGTGGGTACGGCAGGCGGTGAGCGAAAGCGAGGCGCGCCGCAATGTCGGAATCCTGTTCGATGAAAACCGCCTCGACGACGAGCTGCGGCGGACGCTTCGGCAGCTTTCCGACATGCAGTATCCCAGTGGGTTTTGGCCGTGGTTCTCGGGGGGAAGGCCCAGCGAATTCATCACCCTCTACATCGCCACCGGCTTCGCGCGGTTGCGCCATTTGGGGGTGGAGGTTGACCACGCCGTCGCGCACCGCGCCATGCGCGCGCTCGACGGGTGGATGGAAGAACGCCACCGCCAGGAACCCGACCGTATTCTCCCGATGCTCGCCTTCTACCTTTACGGGCGGAGTTTTTACCTCGAGGATCTGCCCGTCGCGGACGACCACCAAGAGGCGTTCGACCATTGGGTGGAAACGGCGAAGGCGAATTGGAACCGCCTGGCCAACCGCAAGTCGCAAGCACATCTCGCCCTCGCCTTGCACCGCATGGGAGAGCGCCGGATTCCCGCCGACATCATGCGGTCGCTTCGCGAGCGCGCGGTGGTGGACAGGGAGATGGGGATGTTTTGGCGCGACACCGAGCGGCAATGGTGGTGGTACCGCGCGCCCATCGAAACCCAGGCGCTAATGATCGAGGCGTTCGCCGAAATCACGGAAGACACGGAGGCGGTGGAAGAATGCGCCGTCTGGCTGATCAAACAAAAACAAACCCAGCACTGGAGATCGACCAAAGCGACCGCCGACGCGGTGTACGCCATTCTTTTGCGCGGAACGGACCGGCTCACCTCGGACGACTTGCTTGAAATCTCTCTGGACGGCGAGCCTGTGGAGCCGGTGAATGTTGAACCCGGCACAGGTTTTTACGAAACCCGCTTTTTACGCGGGGAAATCCGTCCGGAAATGGGGCGGATCGAGGTGAGCAAACCGGACGAGGGCGTTGCTTGGGGAAGCGTTCACTGGCAGTATTTCGAAAACATCGAAAACGTGGCCCCGCACGCGGAAACACCCTTGCGGGTCAGCAAGCGACTGTATGTCAAAGAAGCGACCGCGCGGGGTCCGGTGCTTCGCGCCGTGGACGGACCGGTTTCGCCGGGGGACGAGTTGGTGGCGCGGATCGAGGTGCGCACGGACCGCGATTTGGAGTATGTGCATTTGAAAGACCACCGCGGCAGCGGCACCGAACCCGTGAACGTCCTTAGCGGGTATCGTTTCCAAGACGGTTTGCGTTACTACGAAAGCACCCGCGACACCGCCAGTCACTTCTTCATCGATTACCTGCCCAGGGGAACCTACGTCTTCGAATACAGCCTCTGGGCGCGACACCGCGGCACCTTCGAAAGCGGAATCGCCACCGTCCAGTGCATGTACGCCCCCGAGTTCAACAGCCATTCGGAAAGCATCACTTTTCGGGTTGCGGACGCGGAGGAGTAAGTTTGGCGGCAAAAAAAAAGCCCGTTCCCGCATGGAGCGGGAACGGGTTTTCAGCGGAAGGCAACCGAACGGTCAGTTTCCGATTTGATAACGGGCGTAGCGGCGGATGGAGAGGGGGTCTCCGATTTTTTTGCCCGTTTGCTCCACCAGGTTTTGCACGGTGATGTCGGGATCCTTGACGAATCCCTGTTCGACGAGCACGACCTGGGAGTAGAACTTGCCCATTTTGCCTTCGAGGATTTTCTCGATGATGTTGGCGGGTTTGCCTTCGACCTGTTTGGCGTAGAGCGCTTGTTCGGATTTCACGAGTTCGGGGTCCAATTCGGTGCGCACCAAGGCGGCGGGGCTGGCGGCGGCGATGTGGAGGGCCACTTCTTTTCCAAGTTCCACCAATTCCGCCGAACCGCTGTTGGCGGCGTTTTCGCAGCCGATTTCGACCATGACCCCGACTTTGCCACCCAAGTGGATGTACTTGCCGATGGCGCCGGCGCCTTGCACCTTGTAGGTGACGTTGCGGTTGATGACGAGATTCTCGCCAATTTCACTCACTTTGAAGGCGAGGTTTTCTTTCTCGGCGTCCGCGAGTTCGTTGTCGCCCAGGGACAAGGCCTTTTGGGCGAGTTCGGCCACGAATGCCTGGAAGTTTTCGTTCTTGGCCACGAAGTCGGTTTCGCAGTTGACCTCCACCATGGCGCCGGTTTGGGCGTTGTCGCTGATCGCGATGTCGATCAAACCTTCGTTGGCGGCCCGGTCGGCTTTTTTGGCGGCCACGGCCAATCCCCGCTCGCGGAGGAGTTTGATGGCGGCTTCGATGTCGCCCGCGGTTTCCTGCAGGGCTTTTTTACACTCCATCATCCCCACGTTGGTGATGGTGCGGAGTTCTTTGACTTGAGATGCGGTAATTTGGGTCATCGTTTCTTCCTGATGGCCCGGAGTGCGCTCCGGGCATGTTGGGTTCACGGTTAAAGTTAGGCTTTGGCTTTGGACGCGTCGTCCTCGGATTCTTCGGAAGCGGCTTCGGGCGCGGCTTCTTCGGCGGGTGCTTCGGCGGGGGCCTCGGTCACGGCTTCAGGTTCCGGCGCCGTTTCGGCTGCGGCCGGGGCTTCGGGTTCCGGCGCGGCTTCGGGGGCGCTTTCTTCCGCGGGGGCGGCGGCGGTTTCCGCGGCGGCGGCTTCGGCCTGGGCGGCTTGCTTCTCCGCCAATTTCGCGGCGGCGGCCTTGATGGCTTCGTCGCGCTTGGACTTCTCGGCGTCCTGGCGGGATTTGCGTTCGGCTTCGGCCTGGCGTTTTTTCTCGGCGGCTTCGGCTTCGGCGGCGGCACGGCGGCGCGCTTCTTCGGCGGCGTGCTTGGCGTACTCGTTGGACCCGTGCTGGATGGTTTCACCGATCACGTCCACCAGAAACTGGATGGAGCGGATGCTGTCGTCGTTGCCGGGAATGGGGTAATCAATGATGCGGGGGTCGGCGTTGGTGTCCACGATGGCAACCACGGGGATGCCGAGGCGGCGGGCTTCCTGCACGGCGATGGATTCGCGGACCACATCCACCACGAAAAGGGCGGCGGGCATGCGCTCCATATCGGCGATCCCGGTGAGGTTGCGCTCCAGTTTGGTGAGTTCGCGGCGAAGGCGGGCACCTTCTTTTTTGGAACCGATCTGTTCGAGACCGCCTTCTTCGGTTTCCATCTGTTGCAATTCGCGCATGCGGCTGACCGAGTGGCGAATGGTCTGGTTGTTGGTGAGCATCCCGCCCAGCCAACGGTGGATCACGTAGGGTTGGTTGAACTTTTCGGCGGTGTCCTTGACGATGTCCTGGGCCTGCTTCTTGGTCCCGACGAAAAGGACCTGGCGGCCGCGCACGACGATGTCGTAGATAAATTGTTGGGCAATGCGCAGTTGGACCAAGCTTTTGCCGAGGTCGATGACGTAAATGCCTTTGCGTTCGCCGTAGATGTACTTGGACATGTACGGGTTCCAGCGTTTGGTCTGGTGACCGAAATGTACGCCGGCGTCGAGTAATTCCTGCAGTCCGGGGGACGGCAAATGACTTTTCATTTCCATGGGGGGGCTCCGATAGGGTTGGTCGTGATGGGACAATCCGCTTTGGCCACGCGGGGAGACGCGGGCGCTCGCTTCCGTTGCAGAATGCTGCAACTGGCGCGGCTTCTAGTGCGGAATTTCCGGAATGGCAAGGGAAAAGCGGAAGAATTATTCCGAGAAATGCGCGTTGAGGTAGTCCACGGCTTTTTCCAATGAGGGAAGGATCTTGGTGCAGTACCGGACCATCCAGGGGCTGCAGTCCTGAAAGGCGAAGTCGCTGAAGGCGATGACGAATTTCCCCAGATCGTGGGCGGCGTAAAACACTTCCATGGAGGTGCCGATGGAGGCTTTGTTGTAGTTGACCAGGAGAATGTCGGCGTCGCGCACGTCTTGAAGGTCGAATTCGACGATCTCGTTGGCGCTGTCCACCTCCCGGTCCTTGAAATTGCGGCGCATGGGGTCGAGCAGTCGAAAATGCCCGGAGAGGCGGGCCTTGGCGGTTTCGCGCCATTCGCGGGCCGTGCCCAAATGCTCGTCCATGATGGGGCCGCTGAGATATACCGTTTTCATGTTTTTCCTTTTGTCTCGATGTCAAAATAGTCTTTTGGGGCTGCTTTTCCTGCGCGGATTTGGCCAAAAATCAAGCCTCATTGCATTTTCATTGATTTTTCACATTCTTTTTCCTGACATTTCATGCGAAATCGTCCATAGTCACTTTGAAATGAAACCCTGTTATTGATGTAAGGAGAAACGCATATGAACGTGATTGGTGTGATTTTAGGCGGTGGAGCCGGGACTCGTTTGCAGCCCCTGACGACGGAGCGTTCAAAACCCGCGGTGCCCATTGCCGGGAAATACCGTTTGGTGGACATCCCCATCAGCAACTGCATCAATAACGAGATCAAGCGAATTTACGTCCTCACCCAGTTCAACAGCGAGTCCCTGCACCGGCACATCCAGACCACGTATCGCTTCGATTCCTTTTCCCGGAGTTTCGTGCGCATCCTCGCCGCCCAGCAAACCCCCGACGGAGAAAAATGGTACACCGGCACGGCGGACGCGGTGCGCAAGACCCTGGTGCATTACGCGGAAGAGCGTCCCGACTACGTGGTGATCCTCAGCGGCGACCAATTGTATGCCATGGATTTCAACACCATGCTGGAGGACCACGTGTCCCGGGGCGCGGAAGTGACCATTGCCACCAAGCCCACGGACCGGGGGGACGCGGGTTCGCTCGGCATCCTCCAGGTCGACGCGAACAGCCGCATCATCAATTTCGTCGAAAAACCGGGGGACACCCCCGAGTTGACCCAGTTGCGCGCCCCCATGTACGAAGACGAGCGCTATTTGGCCAGCATGGGCATTTACATCTTCAACACCGAAACCTTGAAGCGCCTGCTGGACAGCGACGACCAGGATTTTGGCAAGGAGGTGATTCCCAAGGCGATTCACGACACCAAGGTGTACTCCCACATTTATGAAGGCTACTGGCGGGACATCGGGACGATCCGCAATTTTTGGGAAAGCAGCCTGCAATTGACCGACGACATGCCGGAATTCAACCTGTATGATTTGCACCACCGCATTTACACCCGCATGCGCTTCCTGCCGCCCTCCAAAGTGCTGGGCTGCGTGGTGAATCACTGTTTGCTCACCGAAGGCTGTATTTTGTCCGGACGGGAAGTCACCCGCAGCATTGTCGGCATTCGCGGGGTGATCGGCCAGGGCACGGTGATGCGTAATACGGTGATGATGGGCGCGGATTTTTATGAGAACGAGAACACCGACGTCAAATCGGACGTGTGCCTGGGCATCGGACGGGACTGCTACATTGAAGATGCGATCATCGACAAAAACGCCCGCATCGGCGACCGCGTGGTGATCAGCCCCAAGGAAAAGAAAGACGGGGTCTACGAAAATTACACCGTGAGCGACGGGGTGATCGTGGTCCCCAAAGGCGCCGTCATTCCGCCCGATACCGTTCTTTGATTGTTCATTGAATTCCGAATCCACACAGGAGAAAACACATGCGCTCGGGAAACCCCGTTTTACAAGATCGAATTTTTGACAATGCCATCGCCACGTCCGACACACGGACAATGACCGTGGGCGGAACCGTTCAAAAAACCGCGTTTTTGCTGGCGTTGACGCTGGGCACCGCCATCTGGAGTTGGACCCGGGTTTCGCCCCAGAACATTGGCCCCCTGGTGATCGGCGGCGCCATTGCCGGCTTGGTGGTGGCGATCATCATTTCCCTGAATCCGAAATCCGCCCCCCTGCTGTCGCCCGTGTATGCCCTCGTGGAAGGGGTGGTCATCGGTACCCTGTCCATGGTGTTTGAAGCCCAATATCCGGGCATTGTCATTCAGGCCGCCGGATTGACCTTTGCCACCGCCTTTGCCTTGCTGGGCGCGTACAGCACCGGCATGATCAAGGTCACCCACAAATTCCGCATGGGCATTGTCGCCGCCACCGGCGGGATTGCGCTCATGTACTTGGTCAGCATGGCCACCAGGCTCTTTGGCGGAGGCGGGCTTGCCTTTCTCCATTCCTCCGGCCCGCTGGGCATTGGCGTGAGTCTGGTCATCGTGACGGTGGCGGCTTTGAATCTGGTGCTTGACTTCGATTTCATCGACCGGGGCGCCTCCCAAGGCGCGCCGCGGTATTTGGAGTGGTACGGCGCCTTCGCGCTGATCGTCACGCTCATTTGGCTGTATTTGGAAATGTTGCGACTGTTGTCCAAATTCCAACGGCGCTAGTACTCTGTCAACCAGAAATCTTCGCATAGGAACCACCTCAGATATGGGATCCAACGGATAGCTTCGCCGGACAACGGATGTTCCATTTGGATGAAATTTCCTTCTGCAAAGAAAAGTTTCAACTTTGCTCCTTTGAATTCTTGGAATTCG
>PXAS01000108.1 GCA_003565815.1 PVC group bacterium | reverse complement strand
GTTCCTCGGGATCGGACAGGTTGAGATGCTCCATCCAGCGGACGATCACGGGATGGGATCGCTCCCGTCCGCCCCGGGCTTCTTCGCGGGCTTCGGGTCCGCGTCCGCGTGGCGGACGTTCCCCGCCCGGGCGCTCGGCGGGTCTTCCCTGGGCGCCGAGCTGCAGCCCCAGGGACATCAGGCAAAGGGTCATGAGTTTGATCTTGGTTTTCATATCGAATCCTCCGGGTGCAAGGGATAGAGGTCGCGTTCGTCCCAAAGATGGGGCGTCGCCCCATTGAGGTCGAACCAGGCGGTTTCCATAAGTTCGAGCAATTGCAAATCGAGTAAATCCAGTTCGGTGAGAAACGGATCGGGGTCCAAGGCTTGGACGGCGTCGGGATCGGACCGCTGGTCCGCGAAGTGGGGGGCGGCGTTGTTTTCGACGGGTTCCCGGCGCAATGCCGGGGTTGCCACCAAAAACAGCGCCAGGGCAGCCGCGGCGGCGGCAAAGGGCCATTGCCCGGGGATGCGGGACTTTTTCCCGGCTTCCCGCAGGATGCGGGCACGGGTCAATTCGTCAAGCGCCGGAACGTCAGCGCCTTCGTTTTGGATCAGTTTCCGGTTGAACGCGGAAAATTGATCCGCCGCTTCCCGAATCCCGGGTTCGGACGCGAGCAGGCGTTCCAGTTCCGCCAGGCGATCCGGGGAAAGTTCGCCGCTGTCGCGCAGCAGCACTTCGCGTTCGAGTTCTTCAGCATTCATGGGGTGCGTCCCGGTTTGGGCAGGTTGTGATGGTCCTCCGCGAGTTGCTCGCGGAGGCGGCGAAGGGCGTATTGCATGCGGGCCAGGGCGGTGTTGATGGACACGCCCTGAATGTCGGCGATTTCCTTGAAGGGCAGTTCCGCCTCGGTGCGCATGAGAAAAACTTCCTTTTGTTTCCGGGGCAAGGTTGCAACGGCGGCGCGAATCCGCTCGCCCAGCTCGCGATCGCCCAGTCCCCGGTCGGGTCCCGCTTTGTTTGAAGCCACGAAAGCCTCCAGCCCCACCCCGTCCGCGTCTCCCCGCCCATGCCCGCCAACGGGTTGTTGCAGGCTGGCGTCCGGTTTGCGCTTGCGCGACAAATCGATGACCCGGTTGCGGGCAATGCGGTAGAGCCAGGAGAGCAGGCGGTCGCTTTTGTAGGTATGCAGACCTCTGACCGCCCGCAACCAGACGTCCTGAAAGACGTCCTCGGCCGCGTGTACGTCCCCCACCATGCCGTAAATGAACCGGAACAGCGGCTTGCGCGTTCGGTCCACAATAAGGCCGAGGGATTCCAAATCCCCCTGGCGGTATGCATGCAAAAGTTTTTCAAGGTCAAGATCCTCCATATCGGTAATGCTTCACATACCCTGAGAACGAAGTCACTCTTGAAATATTGCCAAAAACTTTTCGATGCGTTGCCAATAGGCATCCCACGCGGTGTACAGCAAGTCGTTGTGTCCCACGCCGGGAATCCAAAACGCCTCTTTGGGTTCGGGCGCCCGTTCATACAGCTTGCGCCCGTGCCAAATGGGAATCACCCCGTCGTCCTCCCCGTGAATGAACAACACCGGGGCGTCAATTTCGCGGATATGGCGGTGATTGGGAATGGGGTCCAGCGGAAAAAGCGGGGCGGGAATCACGGTGCGGAACCCATTGAGCATGGCGCTCTCCAAAATGACCCCGCCCACGGGCATTTCCGCCGCCAGGGGCAAAACCATGGCCGCGCCCAGCGAACGACCGTGCAAGAGTATGTTGGCCGGATCCACGCCCCGTTCCCCGGTGAGTTCGTCATACACGGCCCGAAGATCCGCCTTGGCCCTGCCGATGCCGGGGCGTCCGTCGCTTTGACCATATCCGCGGTAATCCACCCCGTACACATTCACGCCCAGATCGCGATAGGTTTCGAACACGTCCCGCAACTGGCCGATGTCCTCGCCGTTGCCATGGGCGTGAATCACGTGAAGGCGGGCGTCGGGATGTTCGAAGACCAACATCGCCACTCGCTCGCGCTCGGTCACCTGGACAAACTGCAGTCCCTCCGCATCGGGGCCGTAGGACGGGGACGGGGGAATGAAGGCCATGTGGTTCGCCAGAAAAAAGCCGCTGACGAAAATCGCCGCCCACAGCAGAACCAAAAAGCGGGCCGCGCGATAGAGAATCCGGATCGGTTTGTTTTTTCGCATGGTTTTATTGTCTCATAAAGTTTATGGGGAGGCAACAGTCAATCTCTCTTCATCCCGCAAAGCCCATGCCCAAATATTCCGAACGCGTCCATGCCCTCATTCTGCTCCGTCAATGGGTCAAACAACAAGTGCCACCCGAGGAGGATCCCTCTTGGGGACAGGCCACGCCCCTGACCCGCGAGTTGGTCATCGGCAGCCTGCGCCACATGGGCATGCTGGACGCCGTCATCGACCACCTCAGCGCCCGCCCCCCCGCCGGAGATTTTCGTCCCGTCCTCTGGATCGGGCTGCTGCAAATTCTGCTGTTGGACGGCATTGCCACCCACGCGGCCGTCTTCGAAACCCTGGAAGCCGCGCAAAAGCTCAAAATTCCCAAGGCCCAAGTCGGCTACGCCAACGGATTGTTGCGAAACGTGATTCGCTCCCGCGGCGAACTGGATGCCTGGCTGGCCGCACAACCCCCCG
>PXAS01000356.1 GCA_003565815.1 PVC group bacterium | reverse complement strand
CATTTAAGGACGCAAGAATATCGCCGAGTCGTTCGCCGTCCGCCAAACGGTTCTCTACCGTGCGTTGCACTATTTTTACACCGGCCTCGGCATGATACAGGGCGCGGGCACTGTCATAATGATTCCGGGCGGTTCGCGACTCCATTCGGGCGCTGTTCAGGGAAATCATGGCCGCAAGCGCCATCAACGAAAACGTGCCCATGACGTAAAAGAGAATAAATCCCTCTTTTCGCACGGCATTGTTTGATACAGGGTCTTTGATGGTTCGCATGGGGAGATCATGGTTCATGGTTGGTGCCTCTTTTGGTTGACCTTAATTGTTTCCTTGACCTTGATTGCCTTTAGGTCCACGGATCTTGCGTTTGGGATCGTTGACTTCCTCATAAACGATTTCCGTCCCTCCCCCATCACCGGTTCCATCACCGTCACCCGTTCCATCGCCGTCGCCAGAATCATCCTCATATTCCCACCCTTCAATCAAAAGATCGCTGGGCCACCCCTGAATGCTCAACCGGGGATTGGGATTTCTCAAGTGGTTCGCAGAGGTTATTTCATAACGGATCAGAGAGTCGGAATGGCCTCTTCCCGGTGCGGTTTTCCGGCTGCGTCCACGCAATTCGATTTCAAAAAAATTTCCATTGCGCGTCACTTTGAAATGTTCGATTCCATCGGCCACCACCCGATCCTCGTCGGACGCATAGGTGAAGCGGGAATCCTCACGCAAAAGGCTCGGAACCCCGTACACCTCTTGGACCCAATAACGGATGACGTTGAATTGATGGATTTGAGTGCCTTCGGGATAAATCAAATGAACTCCGGCGTTTGGCGTGCTGAAATCCCGGGTCACCTGCACACGACCCAAGCTCAACACGGATTCGACCAACACGGCTTCCAGGCCGGCAATCAACAACACATCTCCAAACCGGGGCTGATAGGGCAAAAGCGTATCTTGCCTGAGGGTCAATGGCAATTCCCAACTGCCTTCCCAAACGTCTTCGGACAAATGACCAATGGGCTCTCCGGCGATGCCGATCAGGTAAAGCTCATCCGTCCCCCTCACGCCTCCATCCACGACCCAAGGGACCGTATTCATATCCTTTGGCAGCCACCCCACGCTAGCAAACCATTTCGGGGCGGATTCCGTGCCCATGACCATGCCGCTGCCGGCATATCGCAAATCCCGCTGTAAAAAGGTCATGGCGGTGCGCACGTTTTGTTGTAATTCCTGCTCCAAATTCTTTTGATGGTGGGTCCTCCGCTGCTGAATAAACCCATTGGCAAAGGCCGCCAAAACGACCATGGCCACCCCCGAGGCGATCATCAGTTCCACCAAGGTGAAACCGGAGCGTCCGACATGTGAGGCTTTCATATTGTGTGAGGGGTGCATGCGTCTTGTCCTGCTTAAAAACTGAATCCAGCATCTTTTTCACTGCTGTAAACGGTGTTGAGATTTAAATCCAATTCGCGCCCCAAAATCCGCCAGGCAATCTGTAACCGGACCAACTTGGTTTCCAGGCCCTCCGTGACGCGCCAGGTCAGCACATAACCATCGACGACCTTGTTGCCATTGACGATGTCCGCATAATCCATCTTTGAAAACGTCTCCAGCTTCTGTTGCCCAATGGCGACGGCACTCCCCATATCCCGTGCGTATTGCGTGCTGGAAACCACGGAAAACAACAATCGGGAAAGCGGAAGCATCATGAGCATGATCAGAAAACTGGTGATGACGACCTCCGGCAAGGTGAACCCCTGCCGCGAATCACGTGCCCTTGCATGACTTTCCCGAGCCATTTGGGATTGGAGGGGATTTTCCAGGATTTCAAACAAAAGACATCCTGAGCGGCATTTGCAGCGCTCGGCTTTGTTATATTTAAGAATATTATAAAAGGGTTTCATTTTTATGCTTCGCTCAATCAGGATATTGAATGGATATCCACAAACCGTCATGAAAATTAATTTACATTTCTTGGCTTCAAGACAGTCTAATCTTTATAGTTTTACTGTTTTATTTCCTCACTAAAGTAAGCACGAGGCATGCCATATTTCAAACGGTTGAATATATGATGGGCGTCGTACAGTTCCCCCCCCCTGAATCTGTGTACGTCCTTGCTCCATAGGCTCCTCTACAAACCTAACCCCACCCCCCAAGATCAGTGAACATCAGTGTGATCAGTGGTTTGATTTCCCAAAAACAGAGCAAGGGCGCAAGGGGCAATATTCCCCATACCCATCAAGCAGAAATTCAAACGAACACGGCTTACAACCCCGGCAAACGGCCCTGCGCCGAATGGTCGCGGTGCAGTCGCTCCCGCTGGATCGGATCCATGTCCAACGCCACCACTTCCGTGTCTTCCATGACGTAGATGAACATGACATCCTCATGGGCGGGATCCTCGCTGTCTTTGGACCATAGACGCAATGTCCCGGTGATCTGAATCATGTCATCGATAAAGGGATAGCGCCGTTTCCCTTCTTTTTGCCGCACCAGCACCACTTGGTTCACGGCCGGCGGCGCACAAAAATTGCACCCGGTGGGGAAGTTGAGCAACATGAACTCGCTCATGTCCTGCAAACTTTCGTACCGGGACATAAACCCCTGCATGCGCACGGTTTCTCCATCCAAGGCCGCGATGCCGGGGCGGAAAACCGGCT
>PXAS01000210.1 GCA_003565815.1 PVC group bacterium | reverse complement strand
GTTGATGCGGCGCAACCTGAGGCTGTTGTAGACGACATTCAGCGAGGAGATGCTCATGGCGGCGGCGCCGATCATGGGATGGAGCAAACCGAACATGGCCACCGGAACGGCCAAGAGATTGTACATCCAGGCCCAGAAGAAGTTTTCCTTGATCTTGCGGAAGATGGCGGCGCTTAAATTCACGGCGGTCACCAGCGAGGTCAATTCTCCCCGCACCAGGGTCACGTCGGCGGCCTCGATGGCGATGTCGGTGCCGGTGCCGATGGCGATGCCGACGTTGGCTTGTTTGAGGGCCGGGGCGTCGTTGATGCCGTCTCCCACCATGGCCACGGTGCCGAATTCGTCCTGCAATTTTTTGACTTCGTCCACTTTGCCATCGGGCATGACGTCCGCCAGCACCCGGCTGATGCCCACGCGGCGGGCAATGGCGTCGGCGGTACGTTGGTTGTCCCCGGTGATCATGGCGGTGACGATGCCGCGTTTTTCCAGGATGGAGATGGCTTTCACCGCATCTTCTTTCACCGGGTCGGCGACGGCGATGATGCCCAGCAGCGTTTTTCCGCGGGCCACGAGCATGGCGGTTTTCGCCTCCTCCTCCAGACCCACCATGGTCTCTTCCACCACTTGGGTGTCAATGCCCTGTTCCGAAAGCAGGGTGCGGCTGCCGATCCACACGGACTCGCCGTTGAGCTTCCCTTTCACGCCCTGCCCAGTGACCGAAGAAAAATCGTTGATTTCCTTGGGCTTGACGCCGCGTTCTTCCCCGCCGTCGACCACGGCTTTGGCAAGGGGATGTTCGCTGGCGTGTTCCAAGCTGGCGGCGACTTCCAGCAGATCCCGTTCGGAGGTATCCCCATGAGGGATGACATCGGTCACGGTCGGCTTCCCGAGCGTGAGGGTGCCGGTTTTGTCGAAGGCAATGGCCTTCACCTCGCGCAGGGTTTGCACGGCCTCCCCGTTGCGGATGAGAATGCCCTTTTCCGCACCCACGCCGCTTCCCACCATCAGCGCGGTGGGCGTGCCCAGTCCCAGTGCGCAGGGACAGGCGATCACCAGCACGGCGGTGGCGGTCACGAACGCGGTGGCCAGAGGGCCCAGGCCCGGGTTCACCCAAGGAAGAAAACCGGCGCCCCACTCGAGAATACCCTGGTGAAATTCCGGAAACAGCAAATAGCTGGAGAAGGTCGCGGCGGTGATCACCAGAATCGCGGGGACGAAGTACCCCGTAATCCGGTCGGCAAACTCCTGAATCGGCACTTTGGTGCCCTGGGCCTCCTCGACCATGCGGATGACCTGGCTGAGAAAGGTGTCTTTGCCGACTTTGGTGACGCGGATTTTGAGCATGCCCTCGCGGTTCACGGTGGCGCCAATCACTTCCGAATCTTTTTCTTTGCGCACCGGATAGGATTCCCCGGTGGCCATGGATTCATCGACGCTGCTTTCCCCCGAGACGACCACCCCGTCGGTGGGAATTTTCTCGCCGGGGCGGACCACCATCACATCGTCCACCGAAAGATCTTTCAGATCGACCTTCCGCTCCTCGCCGTCCACGAGAATGGTGGCCGTCTTGGCGCCCATTTGCACCAGTTTGCGGATGGCGTCGCTGGCGCGTCCCTTGGCCCGCACTTCCAAGTATTTCCCGATGAGGTGAAACGTCATGATGGTGGCGGCCATCTCGATAAAGGTCTGGATGGGCAGGAAAAAACCGGCGAGTCCGATAAGATACGCCGGCAAGGACCCGAGGCTTACCAGCACGTCCATGTTCGGGGATCCGTTTTTCATGGAGCGGAAGGCGCCGAGATGCACATGCCGGCCGATCCAGAGCACGATGGGGGCGCCGAGCACCGCCGTAATGCCCAGATAGCCGGGAATGGAAACGAAGAACATGTGTACCACCATCAGCGCCATGATGGTGCCCGCGAGGATGGAAGAGGCGATCAGCCGCCGCCAAGCCGTCCGGACCAGTTCCTCCTCTTTGGAGGCATTCTCCTCATTGGAGCCGTCATTTTCCTCCCCGGTGACCAACGTGTAGCCGATTCGTTTGACCTCTTCGGCCATCTTTTCCGGCGTGATTTTGTCCGGATCGAAGACCACCCTCACTTTTTCCGTGGCAAAATTGACCTGTGCGGATTCGATGCCGTCCAGCTTGCCAAGCGCCCGGTCCACGTTCGCCACGCAACTGGCGCAACTCATGCCCTGGACCGGATACAGTTTGGTCAGGGTTTCGTTGGCGGATTTTTCTGAGTTTTCTTCCGTTGGATCTTTGTGCATAAAATTACATTCCTACACACACCTTAACAGCCCCTCACGACAAATCATAGAGAATTCGACGTTACCGCCTCCAAAGAACACCCTTCCGGCATCATTTTCCGTTTGATCATCTTTAAAATATATCGTACTATTTACACGTAACGATGTTACACAAAATCCATAAACCTAATCAGGAAGGATGTTGATATTGCTCGGCTGCCTGGTCGGTGCCGCCATTCTCACGCTTTCCTATCAAGGCCTTGCGGATGCGGGTTGTTTCGCGGACTGGTGGGGCGGAAAGGCGACCCTCGTGGAAACCGGAGCCTCCGATTCCGTTTCGGTTTTGCGTGGACGGGGGTTTATCCCGTCATGATTCCATGTGTCTGCGGCATGGCCGCGAGAAGGGCGCGGGTGTAAGGGTGTTCGGGATGCACGAGAACGTCCGGGGTGGGTCCGGTTTCCAGGATTTCTCCCCCGCGCATCACCGCGACCTCATCGGCCACATGCCGCACCACGGCCAGGTCGTGGGAAATGAAAAGCATGGTCAGTCCCAGTTCCCGTTTCATGTCGCGGAGTAAATTGAGGATCTGTGCCTGGATGGAAACGTCCAGGGAGGAAACGGGTTCGTCGGCGATCACAAAGGTGGGCTCGAGGATCAGGGCCCGGGCAATGGCAATGCGCTGGCGTTGGCCCCCGGAAAATTCGTGCGGATATTTCCCGCGCCAGGCGTTCGCCAATCCGGTGAGGTCCATGATGCGCCGCACCCGTTCCTTTCTTTTGGCTTTCTCCCATTGGTAATGCACCCACAGCGGTTCGTTCAGGGTCTGTTCCACCGTGAAGCGGGGATTGAGGGAGGCGTAGGGGTCCTGAAAGATCAACTGCATTTTGCGGCGCAGGGCCGGTCCCGAATTCCGCCAATCCACCCGCTGACCCTGCAGATGGATTTCCCCTTCACAGGGAATGAGCCCCAAAACCGCCCGGGACAAGGTGGTTTTGCCGCAGCCGGATTCGCCCACCAGTCCCAAGGTCTTGCCCGGCGGGATGGCGAATGAAACGTCCCGCACCGCCCGAACCGGCTCCCGGCGCCCCCGGGAAAAGCTGACCCGCATGTTGTCCACCCGCAGCAGGTCCGCGGGCGCGGCGGCGTTCCGCTTGGCCGAATCGTTCGCCTCGCTCATGTCGTTTTCTCCGCTACCGCCATCCATTCTTCCAAGGTGAGCAGTTTTTCGCCGGCGGGGTGCAACGCGGGATGACATTTCAAAAGTCCCCGGGTGTAGGGATGTTGGGGGTTCCGTAGGATCTCGTCGGTTTTTCCCCGTTCCACCATGACCCCGTTGCGCATCACCGCCAAGTGTCCGCAGACTTCCGCGACCACGGCGAGATCGTGGCTGATGAAAATCACGGCGGTGCCGTGTTCCCGCTGCAGCGTTTGGATCAAATCCAGGATTTGCCGCTGCACGGTCACGTCCAGGGCGGTGGTGGGTTCGTCGGCGATGAGCAGTTCCGGTTCCGTGATCATGGCCATGGCGATCATCACCCGTTGCCGCATTCCCCCGGAAAATTCGTGGGGATGGCAACGCGCCCGCTGGGCGGCGTCGGGAATCCCCACCGCCTCCAGCGCCGCGATCGCACGTTTTCTCGCGGCGGGGGCGGACAATTTTTGGTGGATTCGCAAAGGTTCGGCCACCTGATCCACCACCCGCTGATACGGGTTCAGGGATGTCATCGGATCCTGAAAGATCATCGAAATTTTGCGCCCCCGGATTTTGCGCAGGGCCGCCGGTGGACAGGACAGCAAATTCGTGCCGTCAAAGTGCGCCCGCCCGGAAACCCGGGCCGGGGGAGAGGGAAGCAGGCCCATCAGGCTGGAGACCGTCACCGATTTTCCGCTGCCGCTTTCCCCCACGATGCCCAGGGTTTCGCCGGCTTTCACCGCAAAGGCCACATGATCCACGGCCAGCAATTCCCCCTCGCGGGTGGGAAAGGTGACGCACAGGTCCTCGACTTCCAGCAAACTCATGAACGGTGCTCCCGTTGGCGGGGATCGAGGGCATCCCGCAACCCGTCCCCGAGAAAGTTCAGGGCGAACAAGGTCAGCGACAAAGCCATGCCGGGTCCCATCAACATCCAGGGGGAATCCTCCATTTGTCCCACCCCGTCCTTGATCAAGCCCCCCCAGGAGGGGGTGGGGGGCTGAACGCCCAGCCCCAAAAAGCTCAAAAAAGCCTCCAACAGCATGATGCCGGGAATGGTGAGGGTCATGTAAATGATAATGGTGCCCAGGGTATTGGGCAGCAAATGCACGAACAGGATGCGAGCGTTTCCGTATCCCAGGACCTGACAGGCTTCGATGAATTCCTGTTTGCGCAGGCCCATCACCTGCCCGCGCACGATCCGGGCCATGGTCAGCCATTCCACCGCCCCGATGGCCACGAAGAGGAGAAGCAGACTGCGTCCGAACACGCTGATCAGCAAAATCACGAACAAGGTGAAGGGCAGACCGTAGAGCACGTCCACCACCCGCATCATCAGCATGTCCACGCGTCCGCCCAAATATCCGCTGAGGCCGCCGTAGGTCACGCCAATGACCAGGGAAACGGCGGTGGCCGCCAGCGCCACGGCAAAGGACACCCGCCCGCCCACGAGAATGCGCGTCAGCATGTCCCGCCCCAGATCGTCGGTCCCCAGCCAATGGGCGCGACTCGGTGGCATGTAGGTCTGGTCCAGGTTTTGTTGACGGTACGAGTACGGGGTCAGGAGCGGTTCCGCCAGACAGGCCGCGACCATCAGCAACAGGATCACCAGCCCCAAGCGGGCGCCCGGATTGCGCAGGAGACGGGCGAACGCGTCTTTGCCAAGGGAATAGGACTTGGTGGACTTCAAACCGCCCCTCCCTGATCGCGGATGCGGGGATTCAGCAACGCCAGGACCACGTCCACCACCGTGTTGAACAGCACCATGAGGCCGCCGAACAAGAGCACGCAGCCGAGAATCATGAATTGATCCCGGTTTTGGGCCGCATTGACAATTTCATCCCCCAGCCCCGGAATTTGGAAGATTTTTTCCACCACGAACGCGCCCGTCAGCAGTCCTGCGGCGGCGGGCCCCAGAAAACTGATCACCGGTTGCACGCCGCCTCGCAGGGCGTGCTTGAGAATGACGGAAGCTTCGGAGAGGCCTTTGGCCCTGGCGGTGCGGATGTAGTCCCGCGACAATTCCTCGAGCATGCCCCCGCGGGCGAGACGGGCGATATAGGCGGCGTAGGTAGACCCGAGCGTAATCACCGGGAGGACCAAATTTTCCGGACGTCCCCATCCCACCACCGGCAACCATCCCAATTCCAG
Organism: PVC group bacterium; assembly: GCA_003565815.1. Taxonomy (GTDB): domain Bacteria; phylum Verrucomicrobiota; class Kiritimatiellia; order SS1-B-03-39; family UBA6053; genus PXAS01. The sequence goes on along the minus strand of PXAS01000210.1, from coordinate 6,344 downwards.
GCCGAAAATCAGCACCAAAATCGGGCCCATGACCATGCTGGGCAGGCAAATGCCGATCAACGCCACCGCCATGGCCAGACGGTCCCCGCGTCCATTGGGCTTCACCGCCGCCAGCACCCCCAGGGCCAGGCCCACCAGCAGACCGAATCCCAGGGCCAGGGAACCCAACACCAGGGAGACCGGAAGCGTGTTGCCGATCAACTCGGCCACACTGCGGCCCGGTTTGCTCATGCTCGGTCCCAAGTCGCCCCGGAGAACGCCCGAAAGATAGCGAAAGTACTGCACCGGAATCGGCTGATCCAGTCCATAGGCGCGGTTCAAGGCGTCCACCGTTTGTTGCGGCAATTCCCGTTCGCTGGCGAACGGACTTCCCGGCGCCAGCCGCACCAGCAAAAAGCTCAGCATGCTCAGCGCCAGCAGGGTGGGCAAAGCTTGTAAAAACAAACGATGGAAGAGAAAACGAATCACGGCGTTGTTGTGTACCGAAGCTTTCGCCTCGTCAAGCTTCGTGCTCGGGAAAACGTTTCCGAGCGTCGGAAAGGCTTTTGAAAACGCTTCCGAGCGTCGGAAACGCGACAAATACGTATATTCTCACAATTTTGTCGTGACGGATGGGGGTTTGTGACGTATATGAAGCATAATGAGTGTATTTCGACTGGCCTTGGCACAAATCAACACCACGGTGGGGGCGTTTGCGGACAACCGCGAGCGGATCCTGTCCGCCGCCCGCGAGGCGGCGGATGCGGGGGCGCATTTGTTGGTGTTTCCGGAAATGACGCTCTGCGGCTATCCGCCCGAGGATCTGGTGTTGAAAAAATATTTCATCCGCACCGCCGAAGAGGAACTCGAAAAGCTGGCCGAATCTTTGCCGGCCTCTTTGGTGGTCATCGTGGGCACGCCGTCGGCGGGCGCGCGGCGTCCGCGCAACGCGGCCGCGGTGATCGTGGGCGGAAAAGTGGCGGCCACCTATGCCAAGCAAAAGTTGCCCAATTACGGGGTTTTTGACGAGCAACGCATTTTCGAGGCGGGCACGGCCCCGCTTTGTGTGCTCTGTGAAGGTTTGCGCATCGGGATTCATATTTGCGAGGATTCCTGGGTGCCCGAGGGCGAAGAGGTGCGAAAACTTGCCGATTTGAATTTGTCCCTGCTGGTGAACCTCTCCGCTTCTCCGTTTCACCGGGGCAAAATTTCCCAGCGGACGGAAATCCTTCGCCGCACCGCCGAAGTCGTGAACGCGCCGCTGGCGTATTGCAATTTGGTGGGCGGACAGGATGAGCTGGTTTTTGATGGCGGCAGCATGGTCATGGGGCCGGAGGGGCAGGTGCGGGCACGGGCCAAACGGTTTGCGGAGGAATTGTTGCTGATGGATCTGGATACGGGGGACCGGGTGGAACTGCTGAAATCCGAATCGCCCGAGGATGTGGACTGGGTGTTTCTTTCGCCCCACACGGAACCGCTTCCGCCCCTGAAACCGCCCAAACCGCCGCCACCGCTTTCGGAAATGGCCGAAATTTACGAGGCACTGTGTCTGGGCCTGCGCGATTACACGAACAAGAACGGCTTTCACGAGGTGCTGGTGGCCATCAGTGGCGGGATCGATTCCGCTTTGGTGGCCGCGCTGGCCGTGGATGCCCTGGGGCCGGAACGGGTCACCGGGGTCAGCCTCCCCACCCGTTACAGTTCCGAAGGCACGCGTTCCGACGCGGAGGAGCTGGCCCGCAATTTGGGCATTCACATGCCGATGCTGCCGATCCAGACCTTGTTTGAAGACTTTTTGGCCTTGTTGAGCCCGCAATGGGAGGGCCGCGAGGTGGATGTGACCGAGGAAAATCTCCAGGCCCGCATTCGCGGCGCCGTGGTTATGGCCCTCTCCAACAAGTTCAGCCGTCTGGTGCTGGCCACCGGAAACAAGAGCGAATTGGCCACGGGATATTGCACCTTGTACGGGGACATGGTGGGGGGATACGCCCTCATCAAGGATGTGCCCAAAACCATTGTGTTTGACCTGTGCCGTTGGATCAACGAGACTTCGGGAAAAGAACGCATCCCCGTCAGCACCATCGAACGTCCGCCCAGCGCCGAATTGCGCGAGGATCAGAAAGACAGCGACAGTTTGCCGCCCTATGAAGTGCTCGACGCCATTCTCGAAGGCTACGTGGAGCGGGATTTGGGCCGCGACGAAATCGTCGCCGAAGGCCATGACCCCCACGTGGTCACCCGCGTGCTTCGTCTGGTGGATGGCAATGAATACAAACGCCGCCAGGGCGCCCCCGGCGTCAAAATCACCCCCAAAGCTTTTGGGCGCGACCGACGCGTCCCCATCACCAATCACTTCCGAACCCCATGGATACCCTCATGACCACAACGCATTCTCCCCAAAGTCACCACGATCTCGCCTTTATTTCCGAAATCTCCGATATTCTCGAGCGCAGTTTGGATGTGCGCGAGATCGTGAACCCGATCATGGACGTGATGACCCGCCACCTCGGCATGAAACATGCGACCATCACCCTGTTGAACCGCAAAACCAATGACATTCTCATCGACGCCGCCCACGGGCTCACCGCCCAGCAGGCGCGGCGGGGCCGCTACAAACTCGGCGAAGGCGTCACCGGGCAGGTAATTGAGTCCGGAGAGCCGATTCTGGTGGACCGCACCAGCGAGTCCCCGCTGTTCCTCAATCGCACCCAGCGGATGAGCAGCCAGGAATCGAGTTTCATCTGCGTGCCCATCAAAACCGGGAAAACCGTGGTGGGCGCCCTGAGCGCCGACCGGCCCTACGATGAACACACGGATTTGCAGCACGACATGCACATCATGCAAATCGTCGCCTCTCTCCTGGCCCAGTCGGTGCGGTTGCGCCGCAGCGCCCAGGAACGGGGGGAAAAACTGGCTTCCGAAAACGAGCGTTTGCGCGCGGAACTCAAGGACCGCTTTCGCCCCTCGAACATCATTGGCAATTCCCACGAGATGCAGTTGGTGTACGACCAAATCGCCCAGGTATCGAAAAGTCAAACCAGCGTGCTCATCGAAGGGGAAACCGGGACCGGCAAAGAATTGGTCGCCCACGCCATTCACTACAACAGCGACCGGAGCGACAAACCGTTTATCAAGGCCCATTGCGCCGCCCTCCCGGAAAATCTGATTGAAAGCGAGCTGTTCGGTCACGTGAAGGGCGCGTTCACCGGGGCCACCACCGACCGCAAGGGGCGCTTTGAAATGGCCAACGGCGGCACCCTGTTTCTCGATGAAATCGGAGAAATCCCCCCCGCCATCCAGATCAAGCTCCTGCGCGTGCTTCAGGAGCGGGAGTTTGAAAAAGTGGGTGACACCAAAACCATGAAGGTGAACGTGCGGGTGATCGCGGCCACCAACCGCAACCTGCAGCAAATGGCGCAGGAGGGCAATTTCCGCGAAGACCTCTTCTATCGGTTGCATGTGTTCCCCATTTACGTGCCCCCGTTGCGCAAACGCAAAAGCGATATCCTCCAACTTGCCGACTTTTTTCTCGAAAAATACAGCAAAAGCAGCGGCAAAACCGTTCGGCGGCTTTCCAGTCCCGTCATCGATATGCTCTACAGTTATCACTGGCCCGGCAACGTGCGCGAGTTGGAGAACATCATCGAGCGCGGTGTGATTCTCGCCGAGGGGGACGCCCTGCATCCGCATCATCTGCCCCCGACGTTGCAAACGGCCGAACAGGTGGGCACCCCGCCCAAGGGCAGTCTCAAAAGTTTGGTGGACACCTATGAGCGGGACTTGATCAGCGATGCCCTCAAAACCGCCCGCGGCAACATGGCCGCCGCCGCCCGGTCCCTGGAAACCACCCAGCGGATTTTCGGCTACAAGGTTCACAAATACGATATCAACCCCAAACAATACGCGGGGTGACCCCGTGCGTCCCCGGAGCATGAAGCGATTTGGCATGCTGGTTTTCGTCGGCATGTTTGCTCGCATGGCGATTGCCGAAATCCCCGTGTACCAGGAAGTGCCGCCCCTGCAACGCCTGACACACATGCGCGTGCGGGGCCCGCGTCGCCTGGCGGCGTCCACGGCACGGTTTCTGGTCGAATTGCCCCGCGTGCCGTATCCGCTCGAAAATTTGTCGGAAGAAGGCGAAACGGAAGTCACCGCCCGTCTGCAGCTTCGCCACCTGTCCGCGGACTTCGAAATCTCCAAAGAGGTTTCCCTGCGCTTCCTGCCCACGGGGCAACTCACCGGCGGGGTGGGGCAATCCCTGGAATTCGATTTGGCGGACTGGCCTGACGGCGATGTCGAAGCCCGTTTCCGGTTGCCGGCGCTCAGCGGGGAGAGCGATCTGCACGCGCCGCCGATTCAATTCCGGATTGTGCGGGAGGCCGTGGGCGCCGTCGCGGAAAACCATCGAGCGGAAATGGACGCATGGATCGAGGAAGCCAATCGGCTCACCCTCATTTGGGGCAAACGAGCACTCTGGCCGACGCTCGATACCGCCCTGACCCAACCCGAGTCCCCCTGGGAAGGCTTGCGGGGGTTTCTCCTGCGCGCCTATCCGAATCCACAATTGGAGCGCATGCAGCCATACACGCTCTACGTTCCCGAAGCCCTCGACCTCTCCGAACCGGCCCCCCTCATGATCCTCCTGCATGGCTCGGGCGGGGATTACCGCAACCTGGTCGCCGATTACGCCGCCGGACAACGTTTCGAGGAACACCCCATGCTCATCGCCAATGCCGGCGCGTTTCCCAACCTCGAGTTCCGCCACCTCGCCCTCAACAACGTGCGCTGGATCATCGAAGACGTCTCCGAAAAATACGGCGTGGACCCAGACCGGATTTATGTACAGGGCATCAGCCTCGGTGGGCGCGGCACCCTGGATTTGGCCGCCCTCCTGCCCGATCTCTTTGCCGCCGTTTCCTCCCAAGGCGCCTATGGCATCCACCGCACCCTCATGGATCCCCTGAGCCCGGCCCACATGGACCCCGTCGCCTATCAACTCGCGGCCCGCAACGACATCCGCACCTGGATGCCCAACCTCGCCACCACCCCCGTGGAAATGGTCTTCGGCTGGTCCGACACCTCCACCCGGCCCGTGGGCGCCCTCGCCATCGCCTCCGTCCTGGAAACCCTCGGATACCGGGTTGTGGAGCGCGGATTCGACCTCGGCCACAATCTCACCCTGCCGGAGTATGACTGGGCCAGCACCCGGGAATGGTTCCTGGGGCAACGCAAACAACGCTGGCCCCGCCAACTGCAGTTCCGGGTTGCCAATTTACGCCACAACCGCTTCGCCTGGATTCGGGTGGACGCCCTGCACGATTACACCGGCGTCGGGGAAGTCAAAGCCCGAATTCTCCCCGACAAGACCCTGCAGGTGGAAACCCGCAACGTGGCCAGGCTCACCTATTTGCCGCCGCCCATGATGCATGAAATCGCGGAATCCTTTCCCGGCGGTCTGCGGGTGTTTCATTTTGACCGGGAGAACCGCCCCGTGGAAACCCCGCCGGAGGTCGGGGACGGACCGCGAAAACACCCCGGCCAAAGCGGTCCCCTGTGGAATTTCTACTCCGACCCCATCCTGATCGTCTGGGACGACAGTTCCGCAGATGAAGACCTGCGCGCCAGACTGCAAGGTTGGGCAACGCAAGCCGCGCGCAGCGGGGCCACCCCCGGACCGGTGGATTTCCCGATCAAAGCCGCGTCCGAAGTCACCCCCCGGGAACAACGCGAGCGCAACCTGTACTTCATCACCTTCCCCCACAGCGAACATCCCTGGAGGGAAGCCGTTCCCTCGCCCCTGCCCGCGCAAGCGAAGGAAGTCCGCCAAAAAGTCGCCGAAGAAGGACAGTCCACCAGTCTCTTTGCCTTGCGGCCCTCGCCCTGGGCGGAGGATCGTTTGGTGCTCGTCGCCGAAGGGGAAACCCATTTGCCCGCCATCCCCCACCTGTATTTTTTCCAGGAACATTTGCAACCCGACTGGATGATCCTCCGGGGGCGGACCCCCATTGCCGCCGGCGGTTACAACCACGATTGGAGCCCGGGGCCCATGACCACCGAAAATTTCATCACCCGGATTTTGACGCGGTAAGATTTTTTCGACAACCCGCGAGGAGTTCAGCCTAGAAGGAAAGAGGGAAAAAGGAGCGATGCGTGAGGATGTTAAGTGACGAGTGATTTTGGCTGTTACTTTGCAGGGATTTCCCGCGCGGGGGCGCGGGTGTGAGTGGAAAAAGCCTTCGGCTTATTTCTCTTCAACCCCTCAGGCTTATGGGAGACCGGGCGCTTCAGCTTGCGTCGGATTTCGAGTTTTCGGGGGGTCAACGCATCTTCTGATGGTGCAATCCCCCCGAAAGCTCGGAAGGCGG
>PXAS01000272.1 GCA_003565815.1 PVC group bacterium | reverse complement strand
GTTTTTTCGATGTTGCCGGTTTGCAGGGCCTCTGGATCGATCTTCATGGTGAGGTCGCTGCTTTCCTCGTCCGCGTCCCGGGTCATTTGATCCAAATCCGTTTTTTCGATGTTGCCGGTTTGCAGGGCCTCTGGATCGATCTTCATGGTGAGGTCGCTGCTTTCCTCGTCCGCGTCCCGGGTCATTTGATCCAAATCGGTTTTTTCGATGTTGCCGGTTTTCAGGGCCTCGGGATCGATCTTCATCGTGTAATCCCGTTCATCCTCCTCGTCATCTTCCAAATTAGAAAGCTCCTGCGTATGGACGCGGGAAGCTTCGTCGGTCAATTTGGAAACCTTCTCCACATTGATCTTTGACGTGTTCGTGGGTTCGTCGTCATCCTCGATATTCAGTTCGGCGGTGTTGAGTTCCATGGTTTTGTCCGCCTCATCACCCGTATCATCGGTCTCCAGACCCTTTTGGGGCACCTGCACCTCCTCGGTGTCGATCATGATTTGGGCGGTGGCGTTTTTCGAAGCCTCCATGATTTGATCCGCATTCGGGAGATTATCTTCGTCTGCCGGCACGGCCCGGCGGGCTTTACGGATTTTCGCTTCATCCGGAAGCGAAATCCGGGTGGTGGCCCCTTTGTTGGCCTCATCGGCACTCTTGGGGGCACCCACTTTCGGGCCTTGGGCTTCCAACTCATCCGTCTCCGTGGCACCGGCCGCCGACTCGCTGACGGAAACCTTGGGCAGGGGGCGCTGCTTCGGCTTGTCTTTCGTCGAGTTCGGGTCCGGGCGTTTGATCTGCAATGTTTTCCGCTTATTTGTCGACATGGGATGCTCCTAAGGTTCAGATGACGGGAGGTGGTGCCTCCGTGCAAGTTCGAGGTATGCATACACTACGGGTTTGAGGGGCCTTTCGTCAAAACATTATATTGAAAAAACGCTTGGAAAATTCAAATTTCGTTGGAAATTGCCCCCCATGTCCCCATTTCGAGCCCCAAACGGGGTCAAACAACATCTTCACGAAGCATTGCCCCCTTGGTTTGCCGACCATGCCAGGGCTCTACCTTGGCGTGAAAACCGCTCCCCCTACCGGGTGTGGATCTCCGAAGCCATGCTGCAACAGACCCGGGTGGAGACGGTGATCCCTTATTTTCAACGCTGGATGGCGGCCTTTCCGGATGTGACGTCCCTGGCGGACGCCCCCTTGGAATCCGTACTGAAAGCCTGGGAAGGATTGGGCTACTACGCCCGCCCCCGCAACCTGCATCGGGCCGCGATCCTAATCCGGGACCAATATGGAGGCCGCATCCCCGAGGGCCCCGGGCACATGGGGGCGCTCCCGGGCATTGGACCCTATACCTTGGCCGCGATTCAAAGTCTGGCCTTCGGACGTCCCATGGCGGTTTTGGACGGGAACGTGGAACGGGTTCTGACCCGGCTTCTGGCTTCCGAAGCCCCCGTGAACGATCCCAAAGTCAAAAACGGGCTCCGAGATTTGGCCGGCCGGCTGATGGGGGATCTGGATCCCCGCGTGTTCAACGAGGGGATGATGGAGCTGGGCGCCACCGTGTGCCTTCCCCGGAATCCCCGCTGTGACATTTGTCCGTTGCGACCCCGATGTCGCGGGGCGAAATCGGATCCCGCGCGTTATCCGGTCAAACAAAAGAAAAAAAAGATCCCGGTCGTGGAGGTGGGCGCCGCCGTGACGTGGCGGGATCCGGAAACCTTCCTCATCGCCAAACGTCATCCCGAGGGACTGTTGGGGGGGATGTGGGAATTTCCCGGCGGCAAACGGGAAGCGGGCGAAACCCTGGATGATTGCGTGAAACGGGAATTGCGGGAAGAGCTGGACATCCAGGTGAAAGTGAAGGCGTTTTTCATGCATGTGCGCCACACCTTCACGCATTTCCATTTGTCCATGCACGTCTTCCATTGTCAATGGAATGGTGATGATCCCAAAGCGTTGGATTGCGCCGATTTCCGTTGGGTCCGCTTTGCGGATTGCGCCACGTTGCCTTTCGGCAAGGCCGACCGGCGGGTGTTGGCGGCATTGGAGGATTTTCTGAATCCCTGAGATTTTGCGCCTTCTTGGCAAAGGTCCCGCGAAATCGCATCCCCATCGAATCCACATGCAAAAAACATCAATAAACGGTTGAACAAACACGGAGTTTCCGTAGGATATACATATGAATGTTTCCGAAAAAATATCACGTCGCTTTTTCCTCGGCACCGGCGCCGGCGCCGCCGCATACGCCTTGATTCCCGCTCCGCTCCGCGCCGCCGAAGGCTCCGGGCCCGACGGACCACTGGATACCGTTGCCATTCTGCACACCACCGATTTGCATGGCAACATTCTGCCCACCGCCACCTATGACGGTGTGACCGATGTCGGCGGATTGGCCCGCTGCGCCACCCGCATCAAGCAATGGCGTCGCCAAAATCCACACAGCATGGTTGTCGATATCGGCGACCTGTATCAGGGAACCGCCGCCGGGTACCAAAGCCGCGGGCGCATCATGACCCGCTGTCTGAACCATCTTGATTTTGACGCCTGGGTCGTGGGGAATCATGAATTCGACTGGGGCATTGAAGCCGTCCATGGGGCCATCGAACATTCCCGCATGCCTGTATTGGCCGCCAACACCTCCTTTGACGGCGTGGAAAGCTGGAAAGAAGC
>PXAS01000429.1 GCA_003565815.1 PVC group bacterium | reverse complement strand
GATAGTCCAGGGAACTGAGACTGCCGATCGCGCCCACGAGCATGAACGGAAAAAAGGTGATCACCGGGACCATGGCGTTGGGCAGCAAGTGCCGCCACATGATGCGCCGCGTGGGCAGGCCCAGTGCCCGGGCCGCTTCCGTGAAGGGCTGCCGGCGCAAGCGCAAAAATTCCGCGCGCATGTAGTAGGATATCCCGATCCAGTTGAACATGGCATACACAAACAACAGCAGCCAGAAACTCCGTCCGAACACCGATCCCAGGAAAATCATCACGTATAAAAAGGGAATGGACTGGTAAATCTCGATGAGGCGCTGGGAAACCAGATCCAGCCAGCCCCCGAAATACCCTTGCAAAGCGCCGAGCAGGGTGCCCAGGACCATGCTGCAGATCACCAAAATAAACCCGAACAACAAACTGATGCGGGTCGCGTACAGGATCAGCACCAACACATCCCGCCCGCTTTCATCAAGACCCAGGGGATGGCCTTTCACGGGACGAAAGGGAAATTGAACGGTTTCCAATTCCAGGGAAAGCTGCCAGGCATATCCGCCGGGTTCCTCATAGCGAATGGGGCGTACCGGCACAACGCGGGCCTCCTCCAGCGCCTCCGCCGCCTCGGCCTGAATGGCCTCCGGCATTTCTCCCCACCAGCGGGGGAATGAGGGCTCTTCGCCCTCGGCCACCGTAAAGCGGTCTTCCACCGCATCCATCGTGGTGAAATTTTCGCGCAGGGTGATGCGCACCGTGCGGGGAGGGCGCGTTCGCGGTTCGTGGGAGGACAGGGACCAGGTGAAGCGTCCGCTCTCGTCGGGAAGGTTGAGGGCGTCCGCGGGTTCGTTCGCAAAGCGTTTCTGCAAATGCCCGGCCACAAACTCCGGGAGTTCGAGCCCCCGCAGTTCCGCGTCCGACCCCACGCCGAAAAACCAGGCCGCTCCGTTGCCATCGATCAGTTGCAAATCTCCGCTCACCCGCACCGACCCCACGCGTTGGACGCGGCGGCGGCGCACCAAAAGTTCGCCATCCAGTTCAATGTCGTCCGCGCTCATGGTATTGTGGGGGCCGAAGGGCACCGGAGCCCACCACATGCGGTTTTCCGCGGAGTCGGCGAAGATGTCCTCGCGGGCCAGCGCCCTGAAATCCGGTTGTGTGCGCACGCCATCCCCCAAAAACACATCCTGGGTCACCGTTTGCCAACGCGGAAAATAATTCCGTCCCTCGAAACGCACCCGCCAGGGGGTGCCGTGCGCGATCAGTTCACTGAACAGGCTGACGACAAAAATCAGCGCCAGCAACCAAAAAGAGATCCAAGCCCGCCGCTGTTTGCGGAAGCGCTGGAATTTTTCGCGGGTGGTCGGATCCAGCCATGCCATTACCGGTCCCCTCCGAAATGAATGCGCGGGTCGATGAGCACATAACAAAAGTCTGAAAGCACCAGGCCCAACAGGCCGAGGATGGACTGAATACTGACAATGGCCAGGAACAGCGGGTAATCCCGTCCCGTCACCGCGTCAAGGCTCAGCCAACCAATGCCGGGGATGTCGAACACCTGTTCAATGAGCACCGAACCCGCGAACATCACCGAAAGAATCCCGCCGATACCCGTGGCCAGGGGGATGAGGGCATTGCGGACCGCGTGACGCCACACCGCCCGCTTCATGGTCCCGCCTTTGGCCAGCACCGTACGCACGTAATCCTGATTGATCTGCTCCAAAAGGGAGTTTTTCATCAGCAGGGTCATCACCGCGAAATTGCCCATCACATAACAAAACACCGGCAGGGCCATGTGCCAGAGTTGATCCTTGACCTTCTCCCAAAAAGAGAGGGTCTCCCAAATTTCCGGGGCGGAGCGGAAGCCGCCCAGCGGAAAAATGTCCCAAAACTGTTCCACGGTGCCGCTGAACAACATTTTCAGCAACATGCCGAAGGCAAAAGCGGGGATGGCATACAGGGTGAACACCACGAAACTGCTCACCAAGTCGAAGGGCTTGCCATTGCGCAGCGCCTTGGCGATGCCGAGGGGGATGCAGATCAAATAGGTCAGCACCAGACTGGGAATGCCGAAGCTGAGAGAGACCGGAAAGCGTTCGGCGATCATTTCCCACGCGGTTTTATTGGTGTACTTGAACGAGTGGGCTCTCATGCCGATGCGGTCGGTGACCAGCCATTTCCAAAAGCGCTCGTGGAAAGGCAAATTCAGGCCAAAGGCCTCGCGGATGGCCTCCAGTTGTTCCTCGGACATGGCCCTGCTGGCCAGATCGCTTCCTCCGGCGGCGGTTTCGCCTCCCGCCGCCTGCATGTTGGCCACGTATTGTTCCACCGGTCCGCCCGGCACGATGTTGGTAAACAGAAAGGCCACCAGCACGATCCCAAAAAAACTGACCCCCACCAAACAGAGGCGAACGATAAAATAATGGAGGCGATTTTGCATCGGGATTTTGTGGCGGAATCAATTTTGGGGTTCAACCGCGGTGGGCACGGGGGTGAACACCTCATTGAAGTTGATTTGGTAGGGCCGCCCCGGCATTTTCAAGCCCTGTTCCCGGGCGTCCCGCAAATCCTCCTCCAGATCCAAATCAATCCACCAATACGATTCCGAGCCACGCTCGTCCCCGTATTTGCCCAAGACGTGTTCAGGGGTGCCGAACTTGTTCCAGTACAACAAACGGG
>PXAS01000295.1 GCA_003565815.1 PVC group bacterium | reverse complement strand
GCCGCGACCTGTTCCCGGTCCAACAAGCCCAGGGCGAAGTCCTTGGCGGACACGCCGAGGCCGCGGATTTCCGGGAACATGTAGAACGCGCCCTCGGGTTTCTCGCAGGGCAACCCCATGGCCGTGAAGGCGGCGTGCAGAAAATTGCGCCGTCGCCAGTAGGATTCTTTCATTTCCGCGATGTCGCGTTCCGGCTGTTGCAGGGCTTGGTAGGCGGCCTCTTGGCTCATGATCGGGGCGCAGAGCATGGTGTACTGGTGAATCCGCATCATCGCTTCGATCAACTCCGGCGGCGCGCAGGCGTAGCCAATCCGCCAGCCGGTCATGGCCAGCGCCTTGGAAAAGCCGTGCAGGAAAATCGTCCGATCCCGCATGCCCGGCATGGCCGCGATGCTCACGTGCGGACGGTCATAGGTGAGTTCGGCGTAGATTTCGTCGGTAATGACGATGAGATCCTTCTCCACCGCCAGGGCGGCGATGTCCTTCACATCCTCGGCCCGGAGTCCGCCCCCGGTGGGATTGTTGGGAAAATTGAGCATCAGGATTTTCGTACGCTCGGTGATGAGCGGACGCAATTGCGCCGCCGTCACTCTGAATCCGTCCTCCGCTTTGGTTTCGGCCACCACCGGCACCGCATGGGCCAGGGTGATGAGCGGTCGGTAGGATACGTAACAGGGTTCGTGATAAATCACCTCGTCCCCGGGATTGCACAGCGCCCGCACCGCCAGGTCCAGCGCTTCGCTGACTCCCACGGTGATGAGGATTTCCTTGTCGGGATGATACGACGGCCCGAAGGTCCGCTCCACATACCCGCCAATGGCCTTGCGCAACTTGGGCATGCCCAAATTGGAGGTGTACCCCGTGCGCCCCTGCTCCAAAGAGTAGATGGCTCCTTCCCGCACATGCCACGGCGTGGTGAAATCCGGCTCCCCCACGCCGAGGCTGATGACCTCTTTCATCTGGGCGACGATGTCGAAAAAATCGCGAATTCCCGAACGTGGCAAATCCACGACGGTTTTCGCGAGACGCTCACGGTGAGACTTGCAAACGCTCATAATGTTCATCCGTTTCCATCAGCACCCCGTGGTGCTTGTAAGTTTTCAGTCGAAAGTGCGTGGCAGTGCCGGTGACCCCCGGAATGGAGGAAAGCCGGGCGCTGACAAAATTGGCAATGGTGCGCAGATCCGGACCTTCCACGAACAGCATCAGGTCGTATTGACCGGACATCAGATACATGGACGTCACTTCGGGATAGCGGCTGATGCGCGAGGCGATGTGATCAAAGCCCCCTTCCCGCTCCGGGGTGACGTTCACCTCGATCACGGCGGTCACCGCATCGTCCGCGAGTTTTTCCTCGTTGACAATGGCCTGATAGGCGCGGATCACCCCTTGATCTTCCAGGGCCTGGATTTGAACGGCCACCTCATCGGGGCTGAGGTCAAGTTGCAAGGCCGCGTCTTCCAGGGAAACGCGGGCGTTTTCACGCAAAAGGGATAATAAACGGTCCATCGAAGGGTCTCCGGTTGGGGTCGAAAGGAAAAGAGTGCCATCTCTTATCCATTCCCCCCGCATCCTGCAAGGGATTTTCATGGACGAACGCGAAGGATTCCGCCGTAACCCGACAATCCCCGGTCGCGAATCAAAAAGACCAGCGCTTCCCCTTGTCATTTGGCGTACAACCAGCTTCCAAAAACATTCGCGGATTTTTCGTATTTTCAGTGACTTGCGCCCCCCCTGAAAACCATCTTTCCGAGCGTCGGAAACCGGAAATCACCAGGCCCGGTGCCTCCAGTGGCGGCACCACGGGCAGGGTTGAAAAGCTATCGGAGTTATATGATTCCAAGGGAATGGTTTACCGAAAATTCCGCAGAGCGGGAACCGCATTCGTAATCGTAATCCTGATCGTAATCGTGCTCGAAAAACCGGTTTTGGGTTTCGATTACGATTACGAGTATGAAAAAAACCGATCGGGGTTCATAGCGAGTCAAGTTGACAAGAATATTCGTATAAGTGCTGGTACCAAGAATTTAGTATAACTCCGTGCAACCCTGGCATCACGGGACCGTTTGTCAAATTTTGCTGGTCAAGCGCACTTGGATCCGATTAAGAAAATGGGCATGAAACCCCTCCGGTTCTATTTCACCATTTTTTTCGGGGGCCTGACGGCCCTCACCCTGTTTCTGAGCACGGTTTTGAACCTTCACCGCCTCCGGGCCTATGCGTTTGAAATGTTCTGCATCCTCATTCTTGCGGGCGCGGTTCTTCGCTCTCGAAAATTTCGCGGAGTCTTACAATCGGTACACCCCGTTTACGCTTTCGTTTTATCGTTCATCGTCCTGGCTTCCATTTGGGCGCAGTCGCTTGATGAATCCGGCGCCACCTACCCGTTTGTGAGTTGGACCATGTATACCGGAAGGGAACCGGCACCCGTGTATTATGAATATCTGGCGGTACACGAAAACGGTGAGACCTCGGCCCTCATTCCGCCGCGTCACCCGCTCCGCATCCGAACCTTCCAGGGACAACTGACAAAATCCCTGTATTTGGAAAAAGAAGAGCGCCATCCGCAGCATGAAGAGCTTCCCTACAGCTACGAGGAACTAGTTCACGGGCTCTTACGCATGAGACGGGGCGCGTCCCGCAATCCGATCCAATACGTGGATGCCTTTAAGGTGGAACT
>PXAS01000355.1 GCA_003565815.1 PVC group bacterium | reverse complement strand
GCAAAACCACGGGCAAATCGGCGGGCAAACCCGACGTGCCCGCCCAGAAAGCCGCGCCGAAGAAACCGAGCGCCCCCCGGAAGCGCAAGCAAAGCCATCACGTGGAAGACAGCCATCTGAGCGATGACGAGGTTTTCGCCTCCGCGCGCGCCACCGCGGCCGAGCAGCGCAAAAAAGACGCCGCCGCCCAGAAAGGCCGCCCCGAGGATGCCGAGGATCCCCCGCCGGAGTTGCCCCGTTCCGAGCGGTCCCATCGCTTGAACTCCCTGATTCAGCAAGGGGCGGAGGACGGGTTTGTCCTTCTGGACACGATTCTGCACCAACTGCCCTCCACCGCCAACAATCCCGAAGAACTCGACAGCACCCTCATCATGCTCAAAGGCATGGACATCGAAGTGCTGGAGAAAAATCAGCTTGAAGGCTTCAAGGCCCGCAAACAGCACGAGGCCAAAGAGAAAAAAGTCGAGAAAATGGATGTGCTCGACGATCCCGTGCGCATGTACCTCAAGCAGATGGGGCAGGTTCCCCTGCTTTCCCGCGAGCAGGAAGTGGAAATTTCCAAACGCATCGAAGAAGCCGAGATCCACACCTGCGAACTCTTCAACCGCATGGGCTGCTCCACCGAAGCCTACCTCGGGCTGCTGGACCGCCTGGAACTCCAGGAAGAGCGCTTCGACCGCATCATCAACGACAAACACGTGGAAAGCCGGGAAAAGTACTTCAAACTCCTCCCCCGCATTGTCGGCAACATCAACAAATGTTCCGACACCCTCTACGAGAAATACAAAAAACAGCGGGCCGCGCCCGAAGAGGACCGCCTCAAGCTTGAAAAACCCGTCGAAAACGCCCGGGAAAAATTGGCCGCCAGCTACACCAAGCTCTACCTCAAGCAAAAGGCGATCGAGGACTTGGTGGAAACCGCCAACGTGTATCACCGCGAATACGTGGAATTGAAGCGCAAAACCGTGCGCATGACCAACAAACGCACCAAAGCCTACAAAGAGGCCGAAGCCCGCATGGAGGAAATCGAAGACATCATGCGCATGGACGGCCAGGCTTTCCTGGAACGCTACGAATTGTTGCGCTACTGGATGAAAAAAGCCCTCGCCGCCAAAACCGAAATGGTCGAGGCCAACCTTCGGCTCGTCATCAGCATCGCCAAAAAATACACCAACCGCGGCCTCTCCTTCCTCGACCTCATCCAGGAAGGCAACATGGGCCTGATGAAAGCCGTGGAAAAATTCGAATACCGCCGCGGCTACAAATTCAGCACCTACGCGACCTGGTGGATTCGCCAGGCCATCACCCGCTCCATTGCCGACCAGGCCCGCACCATCCGCATTCCCGTACACATGATCGAAACCATCAACAAGCTCATGCGCATGCAAAAGCAGTTGGTGCAGGAACTCGGACGCGAGCCCACCCCCGAAGAACTCTCCGAGGAAATGACCATGCCCATCGACCGGGTCCGCGCCATCCTCAAAATCGCCCAGCAGCCCATTTCCCTGCAATCCCCGGTCGGGGACAGCGAAGACACCAGCTTCGGCGATTTCATTGAGGACAAAGGCGCCGACAGCCCCGCCGACATGACCGCCCACAGCCTCCTCCGCGAACGTCTCGGCCTCGTCCTCGAATCCCTCACCGAACGCGAACAGGAAGTGCTCACCCTCCGCTTCGGCCTGCAGGACGGCTACAGCCGCACCCTCGAGGAAGTCGGACGCAAATTCAACGTCACCCGCGAACGCATCCGGCAAATCGAAGCCAAAGCCCTCCGGAAAATGCGCCACCCCACCCGCCTCAAAAAACTCCAGGGACATATCTAAAAAAGCAACCAGGTGCCCCCATGAATCCCGACGCCCACAGCCTGATCGATCTCGCCCGCGACGCCGCCGCACGTTATCCCGATCATCCCGCCGTGTTGGAGACGGACAAAACCTGGACTTTCTCGGAAATGGCCGCCGTCTCCGACCGCATCGCCGCCGGACTCGCGGAAAAAGGCTTCAAACCGGGTGACCGCATCGGCCTGTACTGCGCCAACTCCGCCGCCTTTGCCCTCACCCACCTCGGCATTCTCAAGGCCGGTTGCACCGTCGTCTCCCTCCATCTCCTCTATCACCCCAACGAACTCGCCTGGATCCTCAACGACGCCGAAGCCACGGGCCTCATCTATCTCGCCCCCTTCGAGGCCGGCGTGGACGCCATCCGCCCCCGGGTCCCCGGCCTGCGCGAAGTCTTCCGCATCGGGGGCGGCGCCCGGGAGAACGAAACCGATTGGTCAACCCTCGCCGCCAGCGCCGGCCCCGTGCCCGATCCCAAGCTCAACCCCGCCGAGGATCTGGCCGCCATTCTCTATACCGCCGGCACCACCGGGAAACCCAAGGGGGCGATGCTCACGCACCGCAACCTCGTGTACAACACCCGCAGCACCCGCGACGCCATGCATCTCGTGCCCGGACAGGACCGCATCCTCGTCGCCCTCCCCATGTTCCACGCCTTCGCGTCCATGGTCGGCATGCTCTTTCCCCTCTGCCATGGCTGCACCATCATTCCCGTGCCCAAATTCGACCCCGTCCTCGTGGCCGAAACCATCAAAACCCACCAAGCCACCGTCCTGCCCGCCGTCCCCAGCATGTTCAACGTCCTCCTCCGCCTGCCGGCGGAAATGACCGGACACCTCGACTCCCTCCGCTTTTGCATTTCCGGCGGCGCCGCCATGCCGATGGAAGTCATGAAAAAATTCACCGAACGCTTCGGAAAAGTCATTTACGAGGGGGACGGACCCACCGAATGTTCCCCCGTCACCTGCGTGAACCCCATTGGCGGCGAAACCCGCCCCGGCTCCGTCGGTTTCCCCGTCCCCGACGTGGAAATGAAAATCCTCGATGAATCCGGAAAGGAACAACCCGTCGGCGAAATCGGCGAAATTTGCGTGCGCGCCCCCAGCGTCATGAAAGGCTACTGGAAACAACCCGAAGAAACCGCCGCCTCCTTTTTCGGGGACTGGTTCCGCACCGGAGATTTGGGACACAAGGACGCCGAAGGCTATTTTTATATCGTCGACCGCAAAAAAGACATGCTCATCGTCAACGGGATGAACGTGTATCCGCGCGTGGTCGAAGAAATCCTCTACCAATTCCCCGGGATCCGCGAAGCCGCCGTCATCGGCGTCCAGCACAAAAGCCACGGGGAAATTCCCGAAGCCTGGGTTGTGCTCGCGGACGACACGCCCGGGGACGCCGCCGCCTTGCGCAAGTTTTGCCTCGAACACCTCGGCAAACACGAAGTGCCCCGCCGCTTTCGCTTCACAAAAGAACTCCCCAAAAATGCCGCCGGCAAAATCAACAAACGGGAACTTCGCAAACAGGGCGAACACGAACGCGGCATTGTCGATTGAGCGGTATGGATTTTGCAAAAACCGGATTCCGCCGGATACTTGTCCATGCCCGTTCATCTACACGCCATCGAAACCTGGACCCCCGCCACGGCCTATACCCAACAAGAAGCCTCCGATCAGGTTGAGGCCCAATTTGACAACAAACGCTTCCGGCGCATTCTGCGCCATATCTACCGCCACTCCGGCATCGAAACCCGGCACAGCGCCGTGGGAGTCTTCGGTCAGGCGGATCCCGCCACCCTGTTTCACGACCGGGGGGACGGACGCTGGAGCAACCCCGGCACCGGCGACCGCAACAAAGCTTTCCTCGAAGTCTCCAAAACCGCGTCCGTGGAAGTGGCCCGAAAAACCCTGGACAACGCCCCCGGTTTTGAAGCCGCCGACATCACCCACGTCATCACCGCCTCCTGCACCGGCTTTTATACGCCCGGCCCCGACTACCATATCGTGCGCGGACTGGGACTCTCCCCGGAGGTCGAACGCTTTCACCTCGGGTTCATGGGCTGTTACGCCGCCTTTCCCGCTTTGCGCATGGCCCGGACCTTTTGCGAGCAAAACCCCGAGGCCGTGGTCCTCATCCAATGCCTCGAACTCTGCAGCCTGCATATCCAACTCGGCACTGAAAACGAGGAAGCCCTGGTCTCCGGCTCCCTTTTCGCCGATGGCGCCGGCTGCGCCCTGGTCAGCGGACGTCCGCCCGCCCGGGGGCAACGCGGCTATGAAGTCCAATCGCTCGTCTCCACCCTCACCCCCACCGGAGAGGAAAGCATGGCCTGGGAGATCGGCAACCACGGCTATGAAATCGTCCTCTCCAGTTACGTTCCCCAAATCCTGGGCGATAACATCCGCAATAGCATTCTCCCCCACTTGCAAAAACGGCAGTGGGAAATCCCGGAGGTGGATTTCTGGGCCGCGCATCCCGGAGGAAAATCCATTCTGGATCAAATTGCCAAGGCCCTCGAACTGGGCCCGGCGGATCTCGACATCGCCCGCGACGTGTTGCGCAACTACGGCAACATGAGCAGCGCCACCATCTTTTTTCTGCTGCAAGCGGGCCTCCTGAATCTCGAACCCGGTCCCCGCACCGCCGCCATGGCCTTCGGACCGGGCCTCACCGTGGAACTGGCCCTCATGGAGAGGAGGCGTTTTTGATCACCATTGTCGGCGCCGGCCCCGTGGGGTTGCTGCTCGCCTGCCTGCTCGGCAAGCAGGGGCGCGAAGCCATCCTCTTCGAAAAACGCGTGGGACTCCCCTCATCTTCCATGGCCATCGGCATCACCCCGCCCTCCCTGGAGATTTTGGAAACCATCGACCTCAGGGACAGATTTCTCCAGAAAGGCGTTCTCATCCCCAGGGCCCGGGTCTTCGAATCCGGAAAACCTTGTGGGACCGTGGACTTCCGACGCTCGGAAGACGAAATTTTGTCGCTTCCGCAGTTCGGAACCCTGTCCCTCCTCCGCGAACGCCTCTCGGAGATGAAAAACGTCCGCCTGCACGAAGGCGTGGAAATGACCCCGGAGCGTTTGCGCGCCTGCAAAGGCCCGGTCATCGCCTGCGACGGCGCCGACAGTTTCCTGAGGCGGCACTGCGGCATCCCCATGCGGCAACACGCGTACGGCGTTTCTTTTGTGATGGCCGATTTCGAGGACCGCGAATACCTCGGCCAGGAAGCCCGCCTCTACTTCTCCCCCCGGGGGGCGGTGGAATCCTTTCCCCTGCCCGCCGGAAAACGGCGCTGGATCGCACAGCGGACCGGAAATGCGCCGCCCACCCTCGAAACCCTCCTCCACCGCGTCCAGGACGCCGCCGGCTTCGATCTCAGCGGACGCGAACACGGCGGCCTCCACCCCTTCACCCCGCGCCGCACCCTGGCCCGAACATTTTTCCATCGGCAAACCATACTTTGCGGCGACGCCGCCCACACTATGAGCCCCATCGGCGGACAAGGCATGAACACCGGTTTTGCGGATGCGTTCCATTTGTCCCGCATCCTGCCCGAGCCCACCCCGGAGGCCTTGCGACGCTACACCCGCGAACGACAGCGCGCCTTTCGCGCCGCCGCCCGCCGGGCCGCCCTGGGCATGTGGCTGGGCACCCGCACCGGCACCCCCGCCAGTCGCGCCCGGCGCCTGTTGCTGACATCCGCCCTCCATCGGCCCCGCATTCAAACCACCCTGGCCCGAACCTTCGCCATGCGCAACCTTCCCCGGCCCCGAACCCCATGAGCTTTTTTTCCGCTTTCCAGCATCGGGCCCGGGATGAAGAACTGATGGACCGTCCCGACTGCGACCCCGGGCAGCTCTTTCGCACCTTGGATCAGTTTCACGGCGTCAACCGCTGCTTCAGCCGTGCCCGCGGCCTGCTCCGCCGCACCGTCCTCGCCGACATGCAACCCGGACAACCCCGCCACCTCGTCGATCTCGGCGCCGGCGCCTGCGATCTCCCCGTGTGGTTGCTCGCCGCCGCACGCAAACGCAACCTTGACCTCCGCATCACCGCCGTGGACGCCGACCCGCGCATCATCGACTACGCCCGCAAACGCTATGGCCACATCCGCGGACTTCACATACGGGAAGGCGACGCCCTCGCTCTCGAAGCCCATGCCCCCTTCGACTACCTCTTTGCCAACCACTTCCTACATCATCTTCCCGACGAAGCCATCCCCGCCCTCCTCGCCGAAGCCCACCGTCTATGTCGACGCGGCTTCGTGATCAGCGACCTCCGTCGCAGTCCCTGGAGTTATCTCGGCTTTTCCCTCTTCGCCCGCGTGTACCGCGACAGCTTCACCCGCGCCGACGGACTGACCTCCATCCGCAAAGGATTTCAACCCCGGGATTTTCAAGACCTACCCCTAACCCTGCGCACCCAACTGCCCGGCCGCATCCAGATCCTCGGAGGATGTTTTCAATAGCACTCACTTCCTACGCTTTTGCCATTTCCACCAGTTTGGCGCAAGCCTTGCGGACGCCCGCGAGGATTTTCGCCGGAGAGGCTTCCATCATGTAACAGGGGCTGGAAATGATTTTGCGGGATTCATCCACGACAATCTCTCCCAGCGGACATTCTTTTGCTTTCATGCCCGTCGCTTCCACGCCGCCGTGAAAGCCGGAGATGTCGTAGGGAGAGGCCCCTTCCGTGGTGCCCAGGGTCAACTCCGCGGATAGCCCCCCGCCCTGCAAGGCCTTGGCCACCACCACCGGGGCCACGCACAGCGCGGCAATCGGTTTGCCCGCTTTCACCAGTTCCAAAATCAATTCGGCCACCGCCGGTTGCACGCGGGCATCCGGTCCGTCAAAGGCCCAGGTGCAAAGATTTTTCGCGGCGCCAAAGCCGCCCGGAATCACCAGGCCGTCCAACGAATCGGCGGAGGCGTCCGCCAGCGACTGAATTTCCCCGCGGGCGATGCGCGCCGATTCCACCAGCACATTGCGCGCGGGTTCCATTTCCTCGCCCTTCAAATGGTTCATCACATGATGTTGGGGCATGTCGGGCGCCAAACACAGCGCCTCCACGCCCAACTCATCCAGGGCGATCAACACCGACACCGCCTCCTGAATTTCACTGCCGTCGAACACGCCGCAACCGGAAAGCAATACACCAATTTTCATGAAGTCATCTCCTATTGAAAGTTAGGTATGAGCCTATCCCACATCCCGCGAAGCCGCAAGTGGAAATTCGAATTCAATTTGCGCTTTCGGGGATCCGGGCGAAATTTCCGCATCCCCCGCATTCCCATCAAACCCGCCAACGAATATCCTTGGTATCTCCGCCTGCTGTAAATACGACAAGAGATGCCATCGTGGAACTCACCGCCCTCATCGCCTTCCAAAACCTCTCCAGCAAATTCAACGCCGCCCTCGACATCCCCTCCCACGGCTTTTGCGAACTCGGGGACGGGGAACAAAGGGACGAATCCTAACGCACGCCTTTATCGTTTGTTCTTGGCCTCTCCATTCTCCACCTCTCTCCGCGGCAAAGCCGCGCTTCAGCGCTTCGCCGCTTGCAAAACCCCGCCTGCTGTCTTGACAGAGCCGCCTTGGCACCGCATGATGCACGCTTATGCCCGCAATCGCCAGATGTTCCGACGTTCTCCGCCGCACCGGCCTCTTCAGTGATGAGGAGGTGGTCACTTTGCTTGCCGCCCAACGGGCCGAGGGCGGCTCCTTGACCCATCGGGTGGTGGAAGGCGGCCACACCGCCGAGGAGGAGTACCTCACCAAATTGGCCGAAGCCATGGAGGTGCCCTTCCAGCGTCTGGTGGAGGTCCACCCGCCCCCGGAAGTTTTGGAGACCCTCCCCGCGAAAGCGGTGTACCAATACCAGGTGTTGCCGGTGGAAATTCGCAACACCATTCTCGTGGTGGCCACCCGGGATCCATTCCGCCCCGGCCTCACCGAAGCCCTTCGCCTCGCCTCTGGGGGCAAACGGGTCCGCTTCCTCCTCGCCCCACTCGCGGATTTGGAAAAGGCCATCAAGCGCCTGTATGGCGTCGGCGGCGAGACCATCGAACAAATGCTTGACGACGGACGTCTGGAAATGTCCGAGGAGGACGACCTGCTCAATGCCGACCTCGACGATCTCGACGAAGAGGCCTCGGTGGTGAAATTCGTCAACCAAATCATCTGGGAAGCGTTTCAGGACGGCGCCACGGACATTCACATGGAACCCATGGAGAAGGATTTGCGCATCCGCTACCGGATCGACGGGCTTTTGGTGCAAACCCCCGTGCCCGCAAGCCTCAAGCGCTTTCAATCGGCCATTATTTCCCGCCTAAAGGTCATGTCCAACATGGACATTGCCGAGAAGCGCCTTCCGCAGGATGGACGCATCGGCCTGCGGATTCGCGGCGAGGAAATCGACATCCGCGTCTCCACCATGCCCACCGTCTACGGGGAAAGCGTGAGTCTGCGCCTGCTGTTGCGCCAATCCACCCTCTTCGGCATGGGCAAACTGGGCCTGGGGCCGGAGGAGGTCAAAAAACTGGAAAAAATCATCCACCGGCCCCACGGCATCGTATTGGTGACCGGCCCCACCGGATCGGGAAAATCCACTTCGCTTTACACCTATTTGAACACCATCAATTCGGTCGACAAGCGGATCATCACCTGCGAGGACCCGATCGAATACGAGATGGCCGGAATCAACCAAATCCAGATGAAACCCGAGATCGGCCTCACCTTTGCCGTGGGCCTGCGCCATATTCTCCGCCAGGATCCGGACGTGATCATGATCGGGGAAATCCGGGACAAAGAAACCTCCGAAATCGCCATTCAGGCCGCGTTGACGGGTCATTTGGTGTTCAGCACCCTGCACACCAACGACGCCGCCAGCGGCTTCACCCGTTTGCTGGACATGGGCGTGGAACCGTTTCTGGTGGCCTCGTCCATCGAAGCCATCGTGGCCCAGCGCCTGATCCGCACCCTGTGTCCGGACTGCAAACGGCCCAAGGAGATTGACCCGACCTACCTGAAGGAAGTGCAGTTTCCCGTCCACCGCCTCAAGGAAGGCACCATCTACGAGGCCGTGGGGTGCGAAGCCTGCCGCAACAGCGGTTACAAAGGGCGCAGCGGCATCTACGAAATCCTCACCGTCACCGACGCCATTCGCCAATTGGTGGTCACACGCGAACCCGCCAGCAGCATTCGCAACGAATCGCTCAAGGACGGCATGAGAACCCTGCGCGAAGACGGCTGGCGCAAAGTGCTCAACGGCGTGACCACCATCGAGGAAGTGTTGCGGGTCTCCGAAGACGCGGAAGAAGAGTATGTGGAGGACACGTAAACGGTGAGTACGTTCACATACACCGCCCGGGACCGAAAAGGCGAACGACGCAATGGCGAGATCGAGGAGCGCGACCGCCGCGCCGCCGTGACCAGGGTGCGCAGCCTCGGTCTGACCCCGATTTCGGTGGTGGAACGCGCGGACACCGCCGCGCCGCCTGCAAAACCGAGCAAATCTCAAAAAGCCGGTGCCAAAGCGCAATCTGCCGCCAAAGCACCGCCTTCCCCCAAAAAAACCGACGCAAAACCCGGAAAATCGGCCAAAACGCCGCATCGACCGCGAACGGCCAACGGCAAAACCCTGTTGCCGCCAATCTCCAAACGGGGCGTCAAACTGCCCTTGCGGGTGGTCCTGCAATTTTCCGTGGATTTGCGCGACTTGCTCTCTGCGGGCATGACCCTGGGCACCTGCATCCACAAACTCAGCCGCCAAAGCGGCAGCCCCCAGCGTTCGGCCTTGCTGAAAATGGTGCATGAAGACATCGTCCAAGGCAAAAGCCTTTCCGAGGCCCTCGCCAAACATCCCCGCAGTTTTCCCGAATTTTACACCTCCATCATTCGCGCCGGGGAAGCGGGCGGTCAATTGCAACAGTCCCTGGAAAACGCGGTGCACCACTATGAACGGGCCGCCGCCGCCCGGGAGCAATTCATCGGCGCCCTGGTCTACCCCTGCATCGTGGCCGGCTTCGGGTTTTTCACCCTCGTCGGCTGCTTTATCTTCGTCATACCCCAATTCACCGGCATTTTCACCGACATGGGCCAACAATTGCCCGGCCCCACCCAATTCCTCATCCACACCAGCAATTTTTTGCGCAGGTTCGGATGGTTGCTGATTCTGCTCACCGTGCTTTTTTTCACCAGTTTCCAGAAGTGGAAGGCCTCCGAAAGCGGACGCTACGCCTGGCATGCCTTCATGCTGAAAATGCCCTTGTTCAGCCGCGTGATCCGCGCCAATGCCTACGCGAACTTCGCCCGCACCCTCTCCAACCTGCTCACCAACGGCGTGCCGGTCTTGCGGTCCCTGGACATTGTCCGCAACACCCTCGGCAACGCGGTGCTGGAGCGGGAAGTCGGCGATCTGAAAAACCGGGTGACGGACGGTTCCTCGCTCTCCCGTCCCCTGGCGGAAAGCGGCATCTTTCCCGATCTGTTCACCGACATGTTGGCGGTGGGCGAAGAATCCGGGGAAGTCCCCCGGGCCCTCGCGCAAATCGCCCGCCGCTACGACGACGAACTCAACCGCAGCATCAAAATTTTCACCACCGCCATCGAACCCATCCTCATGATCCTCATCGCCGGCGCCGTTGCTTTCGTGGCCATCAGCATGCTGCTGCCCGTGTTCCAGCTCAGTCAGGGAATTCGATAGTTGATTTTTCCCGCTTTTTGAACAATAATCCCACTGCATGGTCGTTTACGTATGATATCAAACCGGAGTTCCTTATGAATTTGTCCCCTGTCCCATCCATGTCTTTCGCAACCAATCCCCTCCAAAACAGAGAAAATTCGCTCTCCAAAAAATCGGCGTTCACTCTGTTGGAAATTTTGTTGGTGATCGTGATCATCACCGTGGTCGCCGGCGTGGCCATCAGCCAGCTCGACATCATCGGCACCGCCGACAGCGCCCGCCGGGACGCCACCGCCATCGAAATCCAACAGCTGAGTTCGGTCGTACAACGCTATTACCTGGATGTCGGCAGTCTGCCGCCCAATCTGGAGGCCCTGGTGACCAATCCCGGTGCCACAAACTGGCGCGGGCCCTATCGCCGCACCATGCCCACCGACGCCTGGGGCAACCCCTTCACGTATTCCGCCAGCGGACGGGATTTTGAAATCCGCTCCGATGCGAATGGTTCCGAGGGCGGCCCCATCTCCAGCAACGACTTTCGATGACAAACCCGCCCGGCGCCCGCGTTCACCGCAAGGCCTTCACCCTGCTGGAGGTCCTGCTGGTGATTCTGGTCATCGGGATCGTGGTGGGCGCCATCCTGCCCATGGCGCTGGATTCCGTGGAGGGCGCCCGATTGCGGGCCGCCACCCGCGAAGTGATCGCCCTCAACAAATACGCCCGCAATCGGGCCATGCTGGACCGCCGTCAGGTGGCCATCCTCTATGACCGGGATCAGGGCCTGGTCGAATTGATCCAATTGCCGCCACAAGAAATGGAAATGGGCGCCTTTCTCGACACGCCCTCGGCCCGCATGTTGGAGGACGCCGACCCGCGGGCGGAGGGCATCACAACCATTCGCCGCCGCCAATTGCCCGATTTCATCACCGTTCACACCGTCACGGGCCTGGAGCAGGTCGACCAAACCTGGTACGCGATCTACCATTCCAACGGCATGACCGATCCCCACAGCGTCACCCTGCGGGACAATCGGGGCGACACCACACGACTGAAAATCAACGGCATCACCGGGGATGTCACCTTGGGCACACGGTAGAAGCGGCTTCGCCGCGGATCAGGGAGAAGAAGCAGAGAGGGGGAGAGGGAAAGAACGAGCGGGCCGAATTTCGGTCGCAAAAATAACGGAGCGCGGACACTCCTGTCCGCCTGTTTTCTTTCACCTGAAAATGAAAAACCTTGATCCGTACCCGTCAGCGGAAACGGCAAGGGACTGCCGACCTGCAATCCCCACCCCAAAATCAGTGCCCATCAGTGTGATCAGTGGTTCCTTTCCCCATCTAGATCCGTGAAAATCCGTGTCCATCCGTGGTTCCTTTTCCCCAGCGGAAACGGAAAGAGACTGCCGATCTACAAACACCATCCCCACCCCAAGATCAGTGCCCATCCGTGTGATCAGTGGTTCCTTTCCCCATCTAGATCCGTGAAAATCCGTGTCCATCCGTGGTTCCTTTTCCCCAGCGGAAACGGCAAGAGACTG
>PXAS01000029.1 GCA_003565815.1 PVC group bacterium | reverse complement strand
GAATCCGTGTCAGGGGCTCGTTTTTTCTCGCAAACCGTATCCGGTCCAATGTAGGTCGGGATGTTCCGCATCGCGGGGTGGGTTTTCGCAAATGAACAGGATCCAGGGGCCGACGTTCCGGGTTTCGTAGGTCCAATTGACGCGGTCCAAAACGGTGCGCGTGTCTTCGGCGTCAAAGGTTTTGGACAGAAAGGCGGTGTGTTCGCGCGGGTCCACCCCGCCGTCGCCCGGAAGTCCGCCCTCGCGGGACCGCATGGGGGTGAGGGCAACGTTGATTTGGTCGCCGAGCGCCAAATGCACTCGGTTGGAGACCCATCGGTCCGCATACAGGTTGCGGAGGTTCAGTTCCGCCAGAAGGTCCAACAATTCCGGCAGGGATTCGCTTTCGCGGGGCCGGGGGGAATGCGAGGAGACGAAGGCGGCGATTTCGAGCAAGTGCCATTGGGGGACATGGCGGTCCTGAAAGCGGAGCCGCACGCCCACGGCTTCCCGTCCGTCGAATTGGAGTTCCATGCGCTCCCCTCTTCCGGCGTTGTAGGGGCGGGGTCCCGACCAGAAAAGGCGGGGGGCGGGTTGTTGGGGCAGGACTTCGAGCCATTCCCCGGTGGGGGCGTCCCGGATTTCCACGGAAAACCCGTGCGGGAGGTTCCAGGCGTCGGGGGGCGTGCGGGTCGCGAATTGCAAGCGGAGGCGTTGCAAGGGTTGCGGACTGTCAAAATGGAAGGTGATCTCGTGGTCCCGAAGTTCGGGATCCGGTTCGGGCGAAGTGCCGAACTTCAGATCGCGGAGCCCGGGGGCGGGCCGGTCATTGAATGCGATTTCACCCCATTCCGATGGGGGAACGGGTTCAAGTGAGAAGGACGGCGGGGTGAAGTCGAAGTGAAAATCGCTTCCGGGGGGGCCGCCATGACGGGCGGTTCCGCCTGCGACCCTCAAAAATGCGCCGATGCCGGCGTGATTTTTCAAAAAAGCGGGGGTGTCGGTGAATTCCAAGGCTTCGAAATGGGGTTCGTAAAAAGCCTTGTGGCTGTCGGTGAAGACATACGCTTCCTCGAGGGGGAAATTCAGGGGATAGGCATTCAGGGCCGCGTACAAGAGGGTGATGTTCTCGGTGTCCAGGGCTTCGGCCAACGCTTGTTCGCCTTCCAAGCGTTGGGGCACTTTGCGGTGCAGATCCCACAGGGAGGGGAGAACAGCCAGTTGACTGGAAATCAGCAGAACGGCGGCCAAGCCGCCTGAAAAGCGAAGGATTTTCCCGGGCGCGAGGGAAACGGCCAATCCCGCGAACAAGGCCAGCGGCGGCACGAGAGGGACCAAGTATCGGGAGGTATTCAGGGTGGCGAATTGGGAGCGGGCGAAAATGAAAATGGAAAAGAACAGGAACAAAAGCGCCGAGGCGCGCGCGGCGGTGGGCAGATCCCATACGCGACGTCTCCAAAATTCCCGCAGGGTGAAAAACACGCCCAGACCCGCGAGGAAAAAATAGCCCGCGGCCACCGCGATTCGGAGAGGGTCGGACCAATTCGGCAGGTCGACGAGCCGTAACCAGCGTTGCCAAAACCAGTACAAACCGTGGGTCCATTTCAATCCCGAAGTGCTCTCCAGCATGTTCAGAGACGGCCAACCCCTTTGGATATTGTAGATCAAAAAGGGCGCGAGCCCGATGACGCCCCCCAAAACGCCGGCGAGCAGGACCTTGGGATACCGCCAGAAGGCGCCGCGAAATCCGATGAGCAGGAGGATGGCGGCGGCGAGGACGGCGGAAATGAGGATGGTGTGAGCCCAAAGCCCGAGTCCGGCCACCAGTCCCAGCAGCAAAAACCCAAGCATGGAGGGCGGTTTTCCCGCCCAAAGCGCCGCCGACATGCGCGCGGATTTCCAAAGCAGAAAGGCCCCGAAAAGCAGGGCGACCATGTATCCTCCGCGGGGGGCGAACTGAAACAGAAAATAGCGTGCCGGACCCACCACGCACAGGGCCAGGGCCACAAGACCGGTTACGGGGCCGGCGGAAGGGCCGCCGGCGTCTTTCGCCCACAGCCAGAGCGCCCAAAGCGCGGCCACCGCCACCACTGCCGGACCCAGGCAAACCGCGAAGCCGCTCGGCCCCAGAAGGAGCACCATCAGGGCGCTGGCCATGGGTTCCAGGCTGCCCATGTAATCCTGACCGTAAAAGAACGCCGGCCATTCCCGCCCCTCGGCCATGTGTTGAGCCATGAGGGCCACGACACTGCTGTCGGCATCGGTGATGTAACGGGAGGCCCAGGCACCGAAAATTCGGGTGGCGGCGCCCGCAAGCAACAGCAGAATCAGAAAAATGCGTATCCGTGTAGTTTTCAATGGTGGAAATTTCCGAGGGGAAATTGAAGGAAGTGGATTTGTTGATCGCGTCCGCGCCAAAAAGCGCGGATCATGAAAGTGCTAATGAAACGCAACTGCATTTCAAGTTTTTTTGAGGCACACCGGCATCAAAGCGGAGATCCGTATATATTTGTATGTTTTTACACATCATGACTTGCAATCCTCGATTTGACATGGCAATTGAAGCGGATAAAATCCGAAAATTAAACGTCCCGACAAGCGAGGATCCAAAAACATGAGCGAAATGAAGAATCGAGGAGTGGGCCAGCATGCGCAATGAATCCGAGGATGCAAAGCATAAAACCGCCATCATCGGCGGCGGGATTACCGGTCTGGCCGCGGGTTGGGAACT
>PXAS01000062.1 GCA_003565815.1 PVC group bacterium | reverse complement strand
TCCGAAAGCCACAGATTTGCCGAGGCAGAGCAAGCCAGGCCAAAGAGGGCTGCAAAAAGGAGGATGGGTCGTTTGTGTGTTGTGATGGTCATGATGCATCTCCGTAGGTTTGCGGTTAAAGAATACGAAAACTCTACACGAAAACCACAAAAGAAGTTGCAGGATGTGGTATTAATTCTTGTCATATTTTGACAAAGCTTATACGCTTTTTAGCATGAAACCCAGACGAGTTGTGACGGTGTTGCTGCCGGCGGTTTCCGGTTTGAGCCGGGATCTGGTGCGCGGCATCGCGGAATACGCGGAAACCCAGGGTGACTGGCACTTGGTGCTGGAGCTGTACGGGATGGTGGGTCCCAATAGTTTTCGTGCCATTCAGCAGGGGACGGGGGTGCTGACCGAGTCGCTGCTTCCTCTCTCGAACCCGGCCTCCCCGCAATGGGAAATCCCGGTGGTGGGGATGCAGGATCTGCGCATGCTCAAGCACGGGCCGGTGGTGTCGTCTGACAATCCGGCCACGGGCCGCATGGCGGGGGAATATTTTGCCGAAAAAGGCATGACGCATCTGGCGTATGTCAGCTACGCGAAGGGGAACCAGACGGAGAAGGGTTTGCGGGAAGCGGCCGCGGCGGCGGGGTTGTCGTGCCAATCCTATTATCTGGGGGACGAAAAACCCGAGTTGGATGTGCGCGCGAGGAAGCGGTTGATGCACTGGTTCGAGTCGCTGCCGGTGCCCTCGGAGTGTTGTTCCGTGACGATCACCTGGCGCGCAAGTTCATGGATTTCCTGCCGACGGAATGGCTGCCGGAACGCATGGGGCTGCTGGGGATCGGCAACGATCCGCTGGTCTGCGGCCTCGCGCGTCCCGGCCTGAGCAGCATCGAACGGGATGGCCGCGCCATCGGACGCAAAGCCGCCGAACTCTTGCACCGCATCATGGATGGAGAGGTCTTGCCAGCCTCCACGCATCTCATTCCGCCCACGCATGTGGTCGAACGCGACAGCACCGGAATCGAATACACCCCGGATCCGGTGGTGACCCGCGCGGTGCGTCGGATGGAGGAACGCTTGCAGGACCCGGAACCGATTGAGGCGTTGTGTCGCGCCATCGGCGCGTCGCGCCGGACCCTGGAGCGCCGCTTCGAGCGGGCGCTCGGCAGAAGCGTGTGGCGGGAGCGGCGTCATTTGCAGATTCGCCGCGCCCGGCATTGTCTGCGCAACACGGACAAATCCCTGGCCTGGATCTCCGACCACTGCGGATTCAGCAGCCCCCCGCAATTCTCCAGGGTTTTCCACCAAGAGGTTGGCGTGACCCCGCGGAAGTACCGAATGGGAAATGAAATACGTGCTCGCTGAGCCAGGCCGGCTCCAGGGTCACTTCTCTCCCCGGATGGCGGCGACGAGGTCGGCGCGGTCGGGGATGATGGAGGCGAAGTGTTCCACGCCATTGACGCAGATGCTGGGGATGGCGGTGACCTGGAGCTTTTTCATATAGCCGAGGCCGTCGCGGTTGAGGATTTTGTGTTCGCGCACGGAGACGGGAACCCCGGCGGCCTTGGCGCCTTCCTGGGCGGCTTTGAGCATGTAGGTGCAGGGGGCGCAGCCGGCGGAGTCGAGGGTGACGACATCGACGATGACTTCCGGGGAGGCGGCGTAGTCGGGAATCACAATGTCGTCGAAGGGATCGTTGTCGATGACATCGGGAAGCGATAGGGCGACTTGGCGCTGGTAGTCGTCGTGGACGATGCCGGCGACGATTTCGATGTTTTCGGGTTTGCAGGCGTAGGGCAGATCGCAGCCGGGGGCGAGCATAAAACCGGGTCCGTCGCCCGCCTCGCGCAGACAGCGGGCCACGTCGCGGCGGGTGGCGTCGGCGTCGCCGAGCAGCAGGACGGTGGTGAGTTTGAGGTTGCCGCCGAAGGATTTCCCGGCGGCGCGGCAAACCTCGCCGAGTTTTTTCAGGTCCACGTTTTCGTCCACGCAGATATTGTCGCAGGTGGTCTCCGCCATCACCTGGAGATTCCGGGTGGCGTTGCCGCAAACGAAGAGAGAGGAGAGTCCGCCCGCATCGCGCACGGCATCGAAAATTTTGTTGAGGCTGGGAGCGACCACCTCTTCAAAATGGGCGGGGCCGATCTGGCTGATCATGGGATCGACCACGGCGATGACATCGATGCCGGCGGCGAGATAGGCTTTGGCGAATTCGATGGCGATGTCGGTGCAAAAGTCCATGAGGGTGGCGACCCCGTCCTCCTCGTCGAACATGTCGAGGAGAAATTCCTCGCCGCGCAGGTGGAGGGCGAGGGTGAGGGGGCCGGTGAGCAGGCCGAAGAGGGCGGTGTCGCCGCCGATGGAGGTCTTGAGGCGTTTGACGGCGTCGAAGACGACGGGAAAACGTCCGTTGTCGAGCGAAAACGCCGGCAGTGCATTCAGATCGTAGCTGTCATCCAGCGGATGGGTGGCGACGGAGGGCGGGGTCTCTTTGGCCCAGGCCAGGGTGCAGCCGAGAACTTCGGCTTCGAGTTGCAGGTCGAAGACCACGGGAAGTCCGTCGGGCGCATAGCGCCGCTTCGCGGCCTCCAGTCCGGCGACGATGTGATCGGCGGATTTCAGATAGGCTTCGGAATCGACTCCGATGAGGGATCCCGCGTGGACCCCGGTGAAGGGGACCCAGGGGAGGCGTGCGGCGGTTTCGCGGCGGAGGGTGGCGAGGAGGATTTCTTTTCCGTTCATCTTATTGCTTTCCATTGTATTCGTTGACGGCGGAGATCATGGCGAGCACGTTTTCGATGGGGCTGAGCGCCTGCACGTTGTGAATGGCGTTGAAAACGAAGCCGCCTCCGGGGGCGAAGGTTTCGCAGCGGGAGAACACTTCGGCGCGAACCTGTTCGGGCGTGCCGAAGGGGAGGGTCTGCTGGGTGTTCACGCCGCCCCCCCAGAAGGTGATTTTGTCCCCATAGCGTTCCTTGAGTCCGGCGGCCTCCATGCCTTTTGCGGAGCATTGGACGGGATTCAGGATGTCGAAACCGGCCTCGATGATGCTCGGGATCAGGGTGTCAATCGCGCCACAGGAATGTTTGAAAGTTTTCCAGGCGGTGTTGGCGTGGATCCAGTCGTTGATGCGACGGTAGTGGGGGAGCCAGAGTTCGTGAAAGGTGTCCACGGAGCAAAAGGTGGACTCCTGGGTGCCGAAGTCAGTACCGCAGACCACCACCACGTCGAGCACGTCGCCGGCGATGTTGTTGAGTTTGGCCATGTTGTCCAGGGCGATTTCGGTCTGGCGTTCGAAGAGTCTGAAGACAAAGTCCGGATCGGAGGCCAACAGCATGTACCAGTCCTCCACCCCGCGCACACCCTTCGGATTCGTGAGGAAGGGGGCGGGAACCAGGGCGATGTCGCCGAGGCAGGTGCCATTGAGGTGGGTGATGACGGCACGGTCGCCGCCGCGAACGCGTTCGGCCTCCTTGCGCCAGTAGGCCTCCTCCTCGGCGTTCATGGGACCGAATTCCTCCAGATTCTCTTCCAGTTTCAGGTCGTCCTCGTCATAGTCCTGCGGACGCACGATGGTGTCGAAAAAATAGCTGGTTTTCGGCATGTGCCCGCTGGGCGCCGCGCTGCGGTCGCCTTTGGGATAAATGTAGGTGCCGTCGGCTTTTTCGTCCACCTGAAAGTGTTCGGACACCAGAACCGTCTGTCCCCACCAGGTTCTGTATTCCTTCCAGTTTTCGTTCACGAAGCCGAAGATCGTGCGATTGGGGAAGATGCTTTCGATGTCGATGCCCATGGCGTCTTTGAGGTCGTCCTCCACCAAACCGAGCATCTGGTAGGGTTCGCAGACTTTGACGGGGCGTTTTTCCAGACCGTAAGCATCGCGGAGCTGTTCCACGACACTGCAATGGATTCCGGTGATGAAGCAGCCCCCAAAGTCCATGGGAAGCTGATCCGGCTGACGGTGCGCGATGCTGGCGCGGACGCGTTCTTTGCAGGTCATCATGCCGCCACCTCCACCAGACTTCGGGCCAGTTCCACGGCGCTGGCGGCATCCGCCGAGTAACCGTCCGCCCCGATTTCCTTTGCGAAGGCATCGGTGATGGGGGCGCCGCCCACCATGATTTTCACGGTCAGCCCGGCGCCTCTCAGCGTCTCCACGGTGCCACGCATCGCCGGCATGGTGGTGGTCAGCAGAGCGGAGAGACCGACGAGCTGGGCGTTGTGGGTTTTCACCGCCTCGGTGAAGGCGGCGGGGCTGACGTTGGTGCCGAGATCGATGACCTCAAAGCCCGAGCCCTTGAGCATCATGGCCACAAGGTTTTTGCCAATGTCGTGGAGGTCGCCCTCGACGGTGCCGATGACCACACGGAATTGAGCTTTGATGCCCGATGCGGCCAGGACGGGTTCCAGCAGTTCCATGGAGGATTTCATGGCCCGGGCGGCGACCAGCACCTCGGGGACGAAGATTTCGTTGGCCTTGAAGCGGCGGCCCACATCGTCCATGCCGTTCTTGAGGGCATCGAGAATGGCCTGCGGGGATGCGGATTCCGCGAGAGCCTCTTCGGTGATGGCTTTGGCGTCTTTTCGTTTTCCGGTTTTGACGGCTTCGGTGAGAAGGTTCAGGTCGGTACTCATGCTTGTCTCCCTTTGTGGATTTTGGACTTGGGATGGATTCTCTTTGCCGAGAGTTTATTCTCTGTATCGGATAAGAAATATACGATTTGGAAATTATCAAAAAATTGAAAGGAAATCTACTCATAATCGGTCAATGACATCTCATATAATGTCGTGTCGCACCCGTGAATCTATTTCGAGTCGGAGGGAGCGAAGTGGAGTGCCAACCAGAGGGCATCGTCGGAAACGGAAGCGACGCGGTGACGGCGGCGGGCGGGAATGAGCAGGGTGTCCCCGGCGCGAAGCGTGATCGGTTCTCCGGGATCAAATGCCAGGACGGCTTCGCCTTTGAGCAGGGCGACCCACTCCAGACGCTCTTGGTCGTACCAATCATCGGGCCCGCCGGCCTGTCCATGGGAGACAATGCGTTCCAATTTCAGCCCGTCGGTCTCCAGGAGGGTGTCAAAGGTTTCTGTTGCGGCTTCCGGATACGCGAAGAGGTTCATGCTCGGTCCGGTGGGGTTTCGGCGGCTTTTGAAAGTTCCGGATCACGGATGAAAGACATTTCGTAGGTGCGCGCGCTGAGGGCAAAGAGCTGAAACCCGGACGCCCGCAGGGCCCGCACGGCATCCAGGGTCTTCCGCAGGGGGATGGTTTTGTAGTTGTGATGAAACTCCAGCAATAGTTGATGCACCGGTAGTTTGGATCGGAGCATGTCGTCGATCACCGCGTATTCCCCGCCCTCGATGTCCATTTTCAACACATCGATGTGCTCGTGTCCCAAGTCCCGCATCAGGGTGCCGAGTTTGCGGACGGGGGCCTGGATCTTTTCCGTTGCCTTCATTTTATAGCGGGCCACGGGGGTGTAATGGGCGGAGGACTTTTTGCGGGGGACGTGAAAATCGAGGGTGCCGTCGAAATCGGCCAAACCGATGGCCTGGAAATGAAATTCATCGGGGAGATCGAGGCTTTTGACCCATTCCACGCTGGCGGGAGTGGGATCGAACCCATGGACTTTGACGCCAAAACGTTTGATCATGTCCAAGTCAAAGGAACATTCCCTGCCGATGCCCACGGAGTAGACCACGGATTCAGAGTGGAGGCGGGTCGGGCAAATTGTCCACGCGCCGTCCCCGCGTCCACACTCAAGCCTTTCCACGGTGCGTTCAACGTCCACACCCGCCTTGGCCAGTCGCCATCGCCTGAATCGATTTTTGAGCTTTCGTACCATGTCTGTCCAAAATGACAGACCGGGATTGGATTACCAAGTCGAAAGTTAAAAAAACAGCCCCGCGTCGTTGGCAGGGCTGATGATTTGTGGAGGTAGAGGGTCCCGCTCCGGGTGCTTTCCCGGGGGAGTAAATTATTCGGACCTGACCATGTCCATCACATCCTGAACCATCTTCCTTCTGGCCATCACACTCCCTTGATTGTGCGGCTTGGCCTCCTTTACTTCGGCCTTCCGTTCATTCGCGGAGCTTTCCAAGCGGGATTCCGGCCTTTGGAGACCGTGACTTCTCGACGAAGACCGCGAGGCATCGGCAAGCATTTCGGATTCAATGCCCCTTTGAAGTTTTTCCGTGAAATCATCCGGCATCGACACGATGTGGTCGTCGGCAATGGTCAGCATTACCCCATGATACATGTGGACTTTTTCCGCCCCCATGTCCACGGTGGCATGCGGGGGGCCCAAACGGCGAATCAGGACCCTTTCGGAGGTTCCAATGCCGATGGTGCGGGCCTGCTTGAAAAATTCGGACGCTTCTACGTTGCGAGTGACTGATTTCTCAGCGGCGCTTGTGCGCGGCGCGGCCCGTGACGTTTCCCGGTCTTGGGCCGCGATGTCCCTTTTTCCTTGATCGGCCTTGGCGTTTGCGTTCTTGGAGTTTGTGCCTTTGGCTCCCGTGATTTCGTCTGGATCGGAGGGTGCGGATTGTGACCCGAAAAACGGGATTTCGGGCATGGGCACAATGTCCTGGATCTGACCACAGGAGATCATGAACAGGGAGAGCGGAATTAAAATGGGGAGTGTATATTTCATTACTGGGTTTGACGCAGACCGTATGCTGTCAAAATGTTAAGAACATAATTAACATCACATTGGGGTGTTTTGCAAGCGCTTTTCAAAAGAAAATGAATTTCAAATTCTAACATACCTCCCATCAATGGGTAACATCCATGGTGCATAACAGACACCATGACGTTTACAGCTCTATTTGAACGGTGTGCGGCCGGAGACAGGATGTTGTTTCTGTTGCTGGCACCTCCCCATCCTTCTCTGACGGGGAGGGCATGGAATGGCGTCTTGAGTCGTTTGGCTGACGGGCCCTTTTACATTTTGCCGCCTTTGATCGCCTGGTGGGCGGGGGCACCGGATGCGTTTGGGTTCGCGCTCTGCCTGGCATTGGGCTTCGCCTTGGAGTTGCCGGCGTACAAATGGATCAAACACGCTTGCAAGCGCCCGCGACCCTGTCATGTGGATTTGGATCGCATCAATCTGTTGCCGGTTCCCGATCAATACAGTTTTCCAAGTGGCCACACCGCCGGCGCCTGCGTGCTTGCGGGGACGGTGTTGGGCTTTTACCCGGTTTTTGCCCCCTGGGCGGTTCTTTTCGCGGTGTCGGTGGGGTATTCACGGGTCTACAATCGCCTGCATTTCCCCTTGGACATTGTCGCGGGAGCGGTGTTGGGCAGTTTTTGCGCGGCGGTTGCGGGCAGTTTTTTCACCTTGATCCAAGGAGGTATGTGATGAACGCGTGTTTTCAAGAACGACTGCAAACGGTATTGGAAAACCTCAAGGGGGCCCGACAGTGGCGTCCCAAGGATTATGTGAATTTCGCGAACATGCTCATGCGGATGCCGCGTCCGCGAACGGGCGAGGATTCGCTTC
Organism: PVC group bacterium; assembly: GCA_003565815.1. Classification (GTDB taxonomy): domain Bacteria; phylum Verrucomicrobiota; class Kiritimatiellia; order SS1-B-03-39; family UBA6053; genus PXAS01. The sequence continues at coordinate 4,642 of PXAS01000062.1, read as the reverse complement.
CGAGCTTGCATCCGGCGCAGGTGGCCCTGACAATGTTCACGCAGATGAAAGTCAGCTACGAACCGGGCGTGGCCCCGGAGGAGGTTTCGACCCTGACGCATGTGGAAGAGGCCTTCCCGCATACCCTGGAGCCGACGGTGGCCCTGTTCGTGGATGCGCCGGAACATTTGAGCGGGGTTTCCTTGACCTTGGAGGGCTGGGCGGAAGAAGCCCAACACCAGGGACGTCCTTTTTTCCTGCACATGGCCGCTTCCGAGTGTCGGATACCCGGATCGAAGTGCTTTCCGAAGGTCGGAAGCCTGCGGATGAGTTCGTATGACGGCCTGGAGATCCCGGTGCCGGACGTCAAGGCGGTTTCGGCATACATGCGCGGTCATCCGTTTGACGTGGCCCATCTTTCCACCCCGGGACCCATGGGACTGATGGGGATGCGGCTCGCCCGGGACGCCGGTGTTCCGGTTTGCGGGACATATCACACGGATTTTCCCCGTTATGTGGGCGAACTGACGGGGAATGAGGATTTGGAGGCCTTCACCTGGGCCTTCATGGTTTGGTTTTACGGGCAAATGGACCGGGTGGCCGCACCTTCGGAATCCACCCGGCGGGATTTGATTGCCCACGGACTGGAACCGGATCGGGTGCGAGTCGTGGGACGCGGGGTGGCCTTGGAGCAATTTTCCCCGGCCCGTCGGGACGAGGGTCTGCGCAAAACCTGGGGGGCGGATGCCGCCACACCGGTGTTGATCTACGTGGGCCGTATCTCGCGCGAGAAAAATTTGCCCTTGCTTGCCGCCGCCTACAAACGCTTGTTGGCAAACCGAAGCGATGCGACCTTGGTCATTGTGGGCGACGGTCCCTATCGGGAGGAGATGATGCGCGAATTGGCTGAAACGCCCGCTGTATTCACGGGGGTGTTGAAGGGGGACGCGCTCTCCGCAGCCTTCGCGTCCGGGGATTTGTTTGTCTTCCCAAGTGAAACGGACACCTTGGGTCGGGGGATCCTTGAAGCCCAGGCTTCGGGGCTGCCCGTCTTGGTTTCCGATCGGGGCGGCCCCCGCGATGCCATGCTCCCGGAACGCACCGGACGGGTGGTGCCTGAGGTGACCCCGCAACGCTTCGCGGATGCCCTCGACGATGTCCTGGCCGATGGCGCCCGCCTGACGGCTTGGAAATCCGAGGCCCGGAAACACGCCCGCCAATTTACCCCGGAGGCCTCCTTCGAGGCCTTTTGGGATTTGCACCGCTTTGTCAACCCACGCCCGGAGAAACACCATGCTTCAAATTGATCCCAACAAGACGCGTTATCGCAGCCTTTGGATTTCGGACGTCCATCTGGGCATGAAAGCGGCCCGGGCCGAATGTTTGGCGGATTTTTTGGCCCGACATGACGCGGACACCCTTTACCTGTTGGGGGACATCGTCGACGGGCTCCGTTTGCGGCGGAAACTATGAGGATGCGATGTTTGCCATGGCCCGGGAACGAAAGGCCGCGGGCATCATCACCGGGCACATTCACCAGCCGGGCATTTTGCAACGGGAGGGGGTCACGTATTACAATACCGGCGACTGGGTGGAGCATTGCACCCTTTTGGCGGAACATCGGGATGGCACCCTGGAGTTGTTGCAATGGGACGAAACCCGGATGCGGGAAGCCGAGACATCGGCAAGGGACTGCCGATCCACGGCGTAGCGCGACAGTCCCTGTCGCGAACGGTTGGGTTATCGAAAGACACTGCCGATGCCCATGGCCTGCTTGTTGGCAAAGGTGAAAAAGCGGCGGCCACCGAGACGGAGGAGGGGATACAGTTTGCCCAATAACCAGACGGTGAGCATTTTGTCCAGGCGACGGTAATCGCGTTCGTGTCGGAAAAACAGACGCATGAGCAGGTTGAAACGCGAGCGGGGCAACCGCTGGCGTTCGAAGTCGAGTTTGACCGCATAGCGGTAGCGGTGGGTCCAGGTTTTTTTGTAGACGCGTTTGAGGTCGCGGAGGGTTTGCAGGTGCTCGGGACGATGGGGAAGCAGGGCGTATTCCCGGGCGGCGGCGAGAATGGCAAAGGTGTCGCGCATGAATGCGATGTCTTCTCCGGGGAGCCCGCAGGTGTCGGCCAGATGTCGCATTTTCTCGATTTTTTTGAGGGCGCTTCGGGCTTGGCGGACCTTTGTGTCGGGATCCCGCACAAAACAGCGCAGCACTTTGCGCAAGGTATGGTTCACAAAAATATGATCCCAATAGACCATGAGTTGCGGGGGAATGCGGGTCCGCCGAAAATAGATGGGCTGGCGGGCGAATTCGTCGAGATACAGCAATTCTTTGATGACTTCGTCGGAAAGGCGGAGGAGTTCGAGCAAGGCGGGAACGGGCGCGTCGGGCAGCCGTTCGGCCGCAAACGCGGCCACCGCCTCCTCGACGCGCATCCGGTCCCGAATCATGCGCAGGGTCACAAAGGTATTGATTTCGTTCCAAATTCCGGCGGGCTCCAGATAACTCAGTCGGCGGAAACAGGTCCATCCGCCGCTTTGACACCAGAGATGGGCGCCGACGATGTTTTCGGCTCCGTCAAGTTCTTGCAAATATTGTTCGTAGTCGAAACCGACGAATGAAGGGTACTCGCCGGATCCCTCGTATTCGCGTTTGGTTTGCAATTCGATGAGTTTGGGAACTTTGTTGAGAAAAAATTGCTTGTTGAGCCGCAGATGGCGAAAAAAATCGGATTCGCCGTATTTCATGGACAGCAACAGCGCCGGACTGTCGAGCTTGTCGAGGGTCCGTTCCAAGGTGTCGGCATTCCAGATCAGGTCTCCGATGGGGTAAGCGCCGACGGTCCAGGTGCGGAGAATGCATTTCCGCCCCAGCCGTTCGAAGATGGGCAACAACCCACGCAACATCCGGTTGGCCTGTTTGGGGGTTCGGATGACCAATTGGCTGTGGAAATCGCCGCGCACGTCCTGCCCGTCGCATTCGCCGAGACGGAAAAAGATGCCGCGCACCATGGGAAAATCACGCAACACGCTTTCACAGGCCTCGGCGAGGAATCGCGTGGCGGCGGCCGGGCGGGTTCCGATTTCCCCGAGGGTTTCGGGGGTGTGGAAAAGAATGTCCGTGTTCAGATATACATCGAGTCCGGCCGCGGCGGCCATGGCAAACCAGCGGGTGTAGGCGGCGCGGTAGTTTTCCAGCTTTTTGAGAAGTGGGATGGGATGGCCGGGATGGAGATACAAGTGGGCCAGATCGTCCAAGGCAATCGCATTGGCGCCGTCGGCGGCCACCCGGGCGCAATAGCGGGCGAACAGACGGTCCACGGCGGCCAGCCGCAAGGGGTCCAGGCATCCCTCTCGTTCCAGGCGGGTGAAATCGATTTTGGACCAGTTGACCCGATGTCGGCTCAGATTGGACATGAACGGCCCGATGGCATCCATGATCAACAGGGGGGGATCGGGTGTCGGCATCCGTTCCCTTTCTCCGTTTTTCGGAGAAAAGTAAAGCGGCGAAACGTGAGAATATCGTGAGGAGCGGCGTATTCCCGGAAGTGCCTTTCAGGGGGAGGGAGGGGATGTCGGAGAGGATGAGTAACTTCATGACCTGGGCAAATAGGGGACGTGCCCCGATAGCCAAATTCAGGAACCTATGCTATGATGGAGGCATGATAGGAGAAAGAAACCTTTTTACATATGCACCGTCGCCGCGAAGGGCCTTTGGAGCCCTTCCGCAATCCGCGTGCGGAAAGATTCAGAGTCCCGCGGTTAGAAAATTTCAGAGCCCCGCGTTCAGAAAAATTCAGAGTTCCGCGTTCACGCGGTTTCCGCGATGGGCCTTCAGGCCCGGAGTCCTTTTCGGGAGCATTGCCAGGGCCAGGGTCATGGTCGTGCCGAAAGAGGTCGGCGCTGAAGCTGCCTCCCCGAAACCGCGTAAACGCGGAACTCTGAACGTTTTCACCCGCTACCTCCGGGGCCGCCGCCCCGGAAGACGCTCCCTTTCTGAAGCTTGTCTGGTTTGGGAACTTGAACCTCTCTGGTCGATGGGAGACATGAAATGAGCACCAAAACAATACTTGCGATTGATGGCGGCGGCATTCGCGGCCTGGCCACGGCGGTGATTCTGCAGGCGATTGAAAAGTCACTGCCCAATCCGGATGGCGTGGATTTGGAGCAGACCAATATTCTCAGGGACAAGTTCGACCTGATTGCCGGAACCTCCACCGGCAGTATTCTTGCGGCGGGTATTGCCACGGGTCGTCCGATTTCCGAGATCATTGCTTTATACATTTCCCAAGGCCCCATCATTTTCAAACCCCGGTTCCGGGTCATCACCGACCGGGTGTTTCGCACCCTAAGCCAGGGATTCAGTGCCCCCCTTCATCGCGACAGCGGCTTGGAGAAGGTGCTCAAAGCCGAATTCACGCAAAACGGCAAAGTGATCAAGCTTGGCGATGTGAAGATGTCCCTCCTGATTCAATCCTTCGATGCAACCCACCATGAGCCCGTGGTCTTCAAGAGCCGCAGCTCCGACAAAACCATTCGAAACAAACCACTCTGGGAGATTGTCAAAAGTTCCTGTTCCGCCCCCGGCTATTTCCCGGGGCATTCGCTCAAGCGTCCCTCCAAAAAACGGAACGCGGCCATGGTCGACGGCGGCGTATTC
>PXAS01000447.1 GCA_003565815.1 PVC group bacterium | reverse complement strand
TGGCAGTACGTTCACGGGGTGTAGAGCCTTGGGCGGCCCATAATTCCCGGAGACTGAAGGCTGGTTCATCTGGGGAGGCGCGAATCAACGGGTGCCCTTCACGTGGTCAGCCACGGGGGAGTGAGGGTTAACCAATCGATTTTTACGCGGGTAAACGTGGCGATCTGGCGCACTTGCAGGAGAGGGCTACCGTCACTAAGGAAGCGTCCGAAAGTGCCTCCAGCGTATCCACGGGCAGCCCAAACGCGATTCGGGGGTTGAACCAGTGCCAACCCCGCGATCCCGGGCCGGCCCTAGTCGTTGCCCCCCCCCCGGTCACCCAGGCGATCCCGGAAACACAGAGGGGCTGGAGGATTCCCGTTTATGCTTCCGTGGATTCTGGATGGGGGAATCATTCTTCCCACTCTTATGCTCCTCCAGCCACATCGAAAAACCCTTTGGTTCCGCGCTGCGCTTGAACGTCGGGTTTTGCGATTGTTTGGCTCTCGGAGCAGAAGTGGGTTTTGAAGAGATCCCTCCACCGGAAAAGATCGCCAAGGCGACTTTCCCGGTTTCCTGTGGTTATCCCTGTTGATCCCGAAAGGGGCTACGCAACCATCTTCTCAGGCGGGGGCACCAGATCCCGCAGCCCCCTCCCGTTCGATGCCGCCAGAATCCCCCGCGCCTCCCCCAGGACTTTCCGGGCGTTCGATTGGGTCTCGAAACTGCTGAGGAACAAGTCGGACACCGAGAAGGTCTCAACCCCATGGTCCCGGAGTTGTGCCTCCTGCTTTAGCGTGAGAGCCAGGAGGTCGGCTTTGGTTTTCAGGTTGAAGCCCGGAGTCCGACGCGTGCCCATCGAATCCAGTTTGTACAGGAGATCGTAGAAGACCTCGGACATGTTGGCGAGGGTGAGGTGTTCCCGTTTGTCTCCGCCAAAATGCTTGCGCATTTGTTTGCTCGACAAAGAGAACTCGATGCGGGTGTATTCCCCGGGGGGTACCGATTCACCACGGTTTTTCCGACGGAGTTCCTTTCCCTTGTCGTAGATCCGGAGGGATAACTTTCTCCGCTTGCTGGTCCCGAACTTGATGGACTCGCCGGGAACGAACTGGCCGGGTTTTCTGAGTTCCGGATAATTCAGGCCCCCGAGGAGAACTTCGAAATCCGAAAAAGGTTTCTGGACAACCAGACCGAATTCCAGTTGGCTAAAACTTACGGTATCCAGATCGAGAGGCCGGGAGAGAATCGGATTCATCACCTCCGTTACCCCCTCCAGAGTCCGGTTGAAGAGATTTTGCGTTTCCACCACGTTCCAGTTGTGATCCGTTTGGAATGCGAGTTTTGAGGCGTTCCCCCGGATGAAGTTGATGAATCCTGAATTTTGGACGGATACGCTGACTCCCGTGGGATCGTGGGTCCACACCGTGTACCTCCCGGTTACGCCTTGTCCTGACTTGCCCTCACGCCATTCTGGGGATTGACCGGTGGAGAACATGTTTTTCCTCCGGGTTTCCAAACAGTGATCCCGGATGAAGTGGTTTTCCGGGTTAAGTTGGAATCCGTCGGGACCCACGGGTGTAAAGTTTTTTGAGTTATTGCTTATAGTAAAGACTTCGTTTCGATTTGATGTCATTTGAAAATTCCTTTTATCTGAGTTTTCCCCGGTCACGCGGGGTGATGGGGAGGAGGCACGGCGGCCTCCTCCCCTGTTGTTTAGTCAATCAGTCCTTCGAGGAGCGCCTCGATCTCTGAGGTCATTTCCTGCCTCTCGTCCATCCTGAATTCCAGGAGGGAGGACGGCAGGTTCCGGGGTCGCAGGGCGGAGGGCCATTCGCTCCAGTCCGAACCGCGCGGGTCCCGGAATTGGAAGCGATGTCCGTACCAGGTCGGGGCCGGGCCCAGGTTCTGGATGAAGAGCTCACGGCATCCCTCAACCTCTCCGGTCCAGAGCCGCTCAACGACCTCCAGATCCGCAGAGACCGCCTTCGGTCCGTACCCGGCCTCCACCACGATCCAGGGAATGCCCCTGAATTGTTCCGTGTCGAGGCCGGACTGGGGGCAGACGATGCAGCCGACCTCGGCACAGGGCAGAGCCAGCAGAGCCTGCACGTCTTCCGCCAGCGATTCTCTTTCCTCCCGGGCATCCAGCACCACCATCAGGTTCGCGGGCAGTTCCCGTTCCTCCCCGAGAAAATCGAGGATGCGGCCCGGGTGGCGGGTTTCGAGGTAGAAGAAGACGTGGTCGTATCCTTGTGACTCCAACTTACCGATCAATCCCTCCGCCTCGGCTGTCCGGCGTTCCGGGCAGTCGATGGCAAACGAATCGTACAGCCTCGGAATCAAGCATCTCGTGGCCACTGCGGGACACAAAGGCCGGTCCAGACGCGGTTGGTCCAGCAGGTCTTCCAGCACCCGGAACTCAGGCGAGCCCGTGTGGTGGTCAGTGGTGGAGACGTATTGCGAAGGGTGCATCAGCTCGCCCCTGTTGTCGAGGGGAATGCCGGTGAGCACGGTCGAGACGTCCACGCCCCTCAGGTCGAACAGGGCCTGCCGTAGCCGCGTGTACGCGACCATGACGGTTTCAAGTGTGATTTCAGTTCCTTCGCTCGTCATCGCATTAAGCAGCCCATCGGCCTCCGTCCAGCCGGGGAGTTCACCGGACAGTTGGCGGTCGATGCTGCGGGCCAGGGCCGCTCCCGGGGATTCGAAAGGGATCTCGAACGAGGGAGAGGGTTGG
>PXAS01000121.1 GCA_003565815.1 PVC group bacterium | reverse complement strand
TGAAGTGTTTAGACGTGCCACAAAACAGGAGGATGGCCTTTCCAGGCCGTCACCGGAGACTCTGGAGACTACGTGTCGGGCTAAAAGCCCAACCTCCTCTTGATTTTCGCCTTCCAAATATCTTGAAACCCTTTTCGAACGGGGTCTAGCTGATGTTATTTTGAAGTTGATCGTCCGAATACGAAAGGTGGCGAAAAATTGCCCGAAAGAACTTCGGAAAAGCGAAATGAAACATCACGAGAAAAACGATTGCCGGAAATACGACACAGATGAGAACGGAGGAGACAATGTAATTCCAGCCAAGGGAATGGAATGAAAGCAGAAAATCAACTGACCTCTGGAATAGCCAGTCAGAGAATGTGGTGAAGTCCTTGATGAAAAAGAGACAAACCGAGATACCGACCACGTAAAGAACCTTCAAAAGGTGCTTCTTTAATATCCGATCAGCAAGCATAACATATGCGAACGGCAGAATGATGTAATATGCGATGATGTTCACCTCGTTGTAGGTAAACCCGGTTACATTCGATATCCACATCAGGAGCGAGTAGACAATCTGAAATATGATATTCATTCTTTAGCTATCATTCAGGGTTTTAAGCGATTTTGCATACTGACAAGGTACAGCATCGGGTGGGCGTTTGGCAAGCTCGAATGATTCGCGTTGATTCGCGTCCATTTGCGGTTCGATCCTTCTGATTGATTCCCGGCCAGTGGACATAGCTGTCGATGGTGCGGGACGAGAGACGCCGGTAGGACATTTCTTAAATCATGGCGTGACGAAGCGGGGTCATCCGGGTAGTTGCGGACATGGTGCGTTCCTTGGTTTGGGGTTACACGTCCGACTGATTCCGGACGCTCGGACCAAGGTACACAAAACCGCCGCGTCCCACAAAGACGCGGCGGTTCCTTTTTTCCCAGCGAAAACCTGTGGCTCAGATTGCCGATAGGCTTAGTTCAGCGTCCAGGGCGTGGGACGCGAAGCGTTATCACCTGCCTATGGTTCAGCATTCAGGCCAATTGGATTTTCAGTTTCTTTCCGAGTGCGATAGCCGCACTTTCCATGGTGACTAAAGTCACAGAAGGGTTGTCCGGATCTAACAGTCGGTCCAAAGAGGATCGACTGGTATTCATGAGCTTGGCCAGTGCGCTTTTCGTGAGCTGACGTTCATCCATCTCCTTTTGGATCTGGAAGGCGAGAACCCGCTTGATAGCGGTTGCTTCGGCTGCGGCCAACAGTCCCTCGTCCTGAAGGAAGTCGTCAAAATCGGAACCTAGGTGTTTGTTTTTCATGATTCGGCCTCCTGGTAGTTTCGCTATCGGGTTTTGGCGGTACTGAGTTGTTGTTTCGGAATTTTTTGAGATTTTTTGATAAAGCCATGCAGCAGAATCATCAGGTCTCCATCCACTGTGAACAAGACTCTGGCAATCCCGCTGGGGAATTTGGTCCGCACCTCCCAAAGGTGTGGGGATAGCTTCTCAACCAGAGGCATTCCCAAGGGCCAACCAAATTGAACGGTCTTGATGTCCTCACCAATCGCTTTCTTCTGCTCAACGGATAGGGATTTCAGCCAACGACGAACAGGCTCCGCGCCATTATCGCTTCGGTAAAACCGGACTGTCAGCTTCATGTTTCCAATTTCCATAAACAGATAGTACCATTATTGGTACGTTTGTCAAGCGGCAATACCAAGCAATAATCCGGGCCAAATCGTGGGGTTGCTGAACGTGATCCTAACCCTTTTCAGGCGCGAGCCTGAAATAGGGTTCAGGATGTTGTTCGGCTTTCTTTAAGTTTGTGGAGGAATGAACTTGATTCCGGCAAGCCCCACACCAAACGCGACTCCGGCTGCAATGCCCATCGCAACCTCTACAATTCCTGCAACAGTTCCAAACAGGGCACCCAGCTTGGTGTGCGATCTCCGCCGTGTTCGGCGGATTAAAACGCCGCCGCACACAACGCAAGCAGGAATCAGGGCAAGCCAAGCCAGAATGTAAAGGGGGCCAAAGACATCGGGCAGTATCTGGATGTACCTTCCGACCACTCCAGCAGACAGCAACAGCATCGGCGTGATCAGCGCCACCGCAGTTCCCCAATGCGTTTGTTGTTTCGTTTGCTTCATCTTTCGCAGCCGAACGTTACCCTGTCCGGACCGACGAAGGAGGTTCGGACGAGGGTTGTTGTTGTGATTCCTCTTCCTTTAGGATTTTTTCAAGAACCTCCGTTATTTCCCACATGGTTTTTATAAAATCCCAGTGCACAAGAATGTGAATGGTTGTGAAGACCAGCATTATTATAAATGCAGCCATATAGTATGCTGTTTTCCCTGTAATTATTCCCAGGATGAGGCAGGCAAAACCCGGCCCTATCCATCCAAATGCTTGTGCTAAATGGTGAGCGGCATTCCTCTTCTTCGGCTCACGAATTATACTTAAAACCGATTTGTGCTTCGGCGTTTCTAGAAAGCTGTCTATCTTGTTTTGCATTATTTCCTCTCTCACAACGTCCACCCGCACTGACTTGTTCAGTGACGGGGATTTGTTCGATTTTTATCGTTTTAAGTATTTCTGTAGACTTTCTGAAATTAGTGATCGCTGAGTAGACTGTCCTTACCCTCCTGGTGTCAAACCGGGAATTCTGTAGCGCAATTTACATTGAGAGCATTCAACAATTCGCCAACGTGACAAATCTTTAATGCCATCAACCGGCATGTTGCCGATT
>PXAS01000448.1 GCA_003565815.1 PVC group bacterium | reverse complement strand
TGCAAAGGCGGTGAAGCGGCCTGGTTCTGCGGCGCGCGGAGCGCGACGGAGGAACAGGCCGCGGAACGCAGTGAGCGCCATAATTCCGGCGGAGACGCGAAGCGTGTCCGCCGGAACGTCGCAAATCAGCGACGAGGCTTGCCGAGTTCGCTGGATTTGTATTGTTCTAATTTATTCGTAGCTATCCTTTCTATGCAGAACCCTACCAATCTCTATTACATCTTCATTGACATCAAAAAGGATTCGGTAGTCACCAACCCGAACACGATATGCCGGCTCAAAATTAGTAAGCTTTTTAACATTCGAAACTTCCGGGAAATCAGCCAAATTTTGTATTTTAACATGCAGTCTTTTTCTGACTTCATGGTCGATTTTCTTTAAATCTTTAATTGCGCTTTTACGAATCTTCAGTTTCATCACTCAAGTACTCAGAAAACGGAATTGACTCTTCATCACGAGTCGCGTTCAGCAGTTTGAGGTCTTGGAAATCTTCTTTAGAAAGGATTTCAAGCCCATCGGCTTCCAAGTGCTTTAGAAACCAAGTCACCTTATCGGTGAGGCTGGGATTGTTGATGTTTATAGTTATAGCTTCCATAATGAATGAGTTTATACCATCGTTTATGAGTGGGGTCAATTTTATTTCAACCCCATCTTATCCCAGTCAGAACGTTTAGATGATCGGACCGAGTACTCTCGGTTCGATCGATGTTTTTGTTATGGGCCAAACACATTCCAGAATAGGAATATATGCCAGAGAAAAAGAGCACCACTTATAATATAAAGAATACGTTCCAGAATTCCCTGAAGCATCGGTGCCTTCTTGCATTTTAGTGTTGCGGCTCAGACGGAATGACCTGACAAGTTGAGTAGATTAGGCTATGGCGGGTCACACATAAGGAACCCTAAGCCATGAGCAAGAAAACATCCCGTAAACATCGCAGTCCCGAAGAAAAAGTTCGTATCCTCCGCCTCCACCTCCTAGAGGGCAAGCCCATCTCGGAAGTTTGTGAGAGCGAGGGCATCCACCCAACCCTGTTCTACCAGTGGCAGAAAACCTTTTTTGAAAAGGGGACCGCCGCCTTTGAAAGCGGACGGTCCCCCTCTCGTGTATTGGGGGGATATGACAATAAGATCGTTTAGGCTGTGAGACGCGAAGCGTTCTCACCAGCCTTTGGTTCAGCTTTCATGCTAGTTGGATTTTCAATTTCTTTCCTAATGCAATGGCTGCGCTTTCCATGGTGACCAGGGTCACAGACGAATTCTCCGGATCCAGCAATCGGTCCAATGAGGAACGACTTGTATTCATGAGTTTAGCAAGTGCGCTCTTGGTAAGCTGACGCTCTTCCATCTCCTTTTGAATCTGGAAGGCGAGAACCCGTTTAATTGCGGTTGCTTCGGCCTCAGCCAGTAACCCCTCATTCTGCAGGAAATCGTCAAAGTCGGATCCAAGGTGTTTGTTTTTCATGATTCAGCCTCCTGATAGTTTCGAAGTCTTGTTTTCGCTGTGTTGAGTTCCTGATTCGGAATTTTTTGTGATTTTTTAATAAAACCGTGGAGCAGGACCATCTGATCCCCATCAACGGTGAAAATAATTCTGGCGATGCCGTTGGGGAACTTGGTCCGAACCTCCCAAAGGTGTGGTGAAAGCTTCTCCACAAGTGGCATCCCCAAAGGCCAGCCGAACTGTACGGTCTTGATGTCTTCACCGATGGATTTTTTTACCTCAACAGGCAGGGATTTCAACCAGCGGCGAACGGGTTCCGTGCCCGTTTCGCTTCGGTAGAATCGGACTTTTAGCCTCATGTATCCAATTTCCATATCCGCACAGTACCTTTATTGGTACACATGTCAAGCTACGATCATGGAAAACTGCCTCCCACACACGTTATTATTATATCGGCGGCTTCATCGCGGGTTTGATTGCCAATATGCGGTGCCGGTTTCCCGGTCATACCCGATTGAATATCCACCTGCACTTCCACGGCGCATCTCCCCCCATAGACCATTCTTTATTTCTATGGAAGTGCTCTTGTGCAGATCAACATCGCCGGAATCCTCTGCGGTATATTCGCGCCTATGGAGAATGTAATTATATCGCTGAATTATCGGGAGGAAATGGTTTTCCCAAGGTCCGCAACATCTGTCACTGGCCGATAAAAGACATATTCAGAGCCAGGTTTCCGGGCTGCGTTGGCGGCCCACGCCCGAAATCCAGGCTCGTCGATTTGAAACTCATATGCTGTGAACCCGTAGCTTCGATAGTATTTGATATTCGTGGCCTCCACTGGCAGCCATTCGACACTGTTGACACCTTCGGCAATCTCAGGTGGGCGGCTCACATCGCGCCACCACAACGTGAACAAACCGACGCAAGATCCCAGAAATAGGAATGGAATCGAAACGGCTATGATCTTGGACATTTTCATTTCGGGTTGAATCCAGATGAATTATGGCGCTCACCGCCTTGTGCTGGACTGTAGCAGGCGCAGCCTGTGGAAGTCCAGTGCAAAGGCGGTGAAGCGGCCTGGTTCTGCGGCGCGCGGAGCGCGACGCAGGAGCAGGCTGTCAACGGTCAGGTTAAAATGCACCACTTGTGGTCGGGTCAAAGTGCACCACCTTGCGGGTTGGGGTTGAGGTAGCAGAGATTGTTGTTTCGTGCAAGAAGGAGTTGTCCATAGCCGCCGACTCCGACCGAGAATGGGCCTTTGCCCAGCTCGTCGGAGGTCGGG
>PXAS01000399.1 GCA_003565815.1 PVC group bacterium | reverse complement strand
GCATGCGCGGAGCGCCTTGGGGCCAAGGGGGAAGAACCTTCCGCCGCGCCCGAGGAGCCTTCACCCCAGAATGCGGCAACAATTCACCGCGCAAAATGAAAAACTCGCCTTTGCTTCCTTTGCGTGCTTCTGTTTCATTCCGAATGGTTTTTGAACAAAAGGCCGCCAAGGAAGCGAAGAGAAACGGAAAAGATTTCATGCGCGGAGCCTCGTTGCCGGACGGGGACGGGAATGACCCGGAAAATGCCTGTTGCTATATTTATCTGATCGGATAATCATTTTCACCGAACATATCTTTGAAAAGTATAGGTCAGTTCCGCGGTTTCACGGGGCTGGATTTTGACTTCCCAGGTCAGATCGGAGGTCGGATTCACGGAGGTAATGCCCGCCCGGGGCAAGGTGAGTGTCGCATCGAGCGGATTCGCGGTGATCTCCCCTTCCACCGTGCGTCGGACGATCACGGTCACTTCCACGGGTTTCAGGTTCACCAGGTTGATTGCCCCATCGACGGTGACCAGATTCCAAGTTGTGTTCCGATACCGCACGTTGCGCTCGCGTTCGGTTTCTCTCTCCACGCTGGATACGCGCACATCAAGGGCTTTTGAGAAGCGCAAGAGGGATTGACTACCCAGCGAGGTGTAATACAACGTATCCTGCCCCATAATCATTCCGTCCCGCGTGACCAGTGCCGGCGCGGTCGTCCAAGGGGTTTTGGAGGTGTTGCTCAGCCGCAGGGCGTGCCAAACATCCTCCGCCAAGGTCTCTCCCCTGTTTCTCTCATTCTGTTGCGCATCGCCGATGTGGCAGTCATAAATGCTTTCATAGGGAACCTCAGTTGTAAACAGGGGGTAATATCCGCGTTCACCCCGTTTCAAGTTCACATTTTTCAACGAATAAAAGAACAGATCCGCATCGCCGCGCTCCGCGAAAGAATCCGGATCGAAATCCGCGAGGGCAGCGCCTCCACCTCCGGCCTGCTGCACGTTCATCGTCACCATCTGCTGCCTCGACACGGCCTCACGACGCATCATCCGCACCGGTTCAGGCGAGGTGAGATGTTGCATCCAAGCGGCCAGGCTTCCCTGGAAAGCCATGGGATCCACCACATTGGCAAAACCCAGGTTGGGGAATCCCGCGATCGCACTGACTTCCACGTTTTCGAAATCTTCAAGGTCGTTGACGATTTGTGCCTTGGCGTGAATCCGCACGGTTTTGTCGTCGAGCAGGTCCAGCCGATAACTGGGCGCCCAGGTAATGCCTTTGGCCAGATAGGAGATATTCAGTTTCGCGCCATCGACATTCCCGGAAACATTCAACATCAGGCTCGCGCGGGTCTGTTCCACCGCTTTGTCTTGCATGCGGAATTGCAAGTCCCGTCCCCGGACCTGTCTCACGGAAGAACTGTCGACGACCAGTTGCCCCGTTTCCGTTTCAAGGAGCAACAATGCCGCCGTGGAAGGCGGGTGACGCTGCGGGGTCCCAAGAAGATGCATGTTGTGTTGTCGCGAATGATGCATCGCAGGGTGTGCGACTTCAAGCGGGTCTACAAAGCCACTCTCGGCCTCAAAGCCCACCGCCGTTTCGCTCACACCGCGGCGAAGGATCTTCACCGTGGCGGTCAGGGTCTCGGGTTTTCCGTCGGGCCCCATGATCACCAGCTCCAATTCGCGGCCCTCATTCACCTCCAGCAACTCGGTCAAACTGGTCACATCCCGCTCAACCGCCTCCCCCGCCAACTGGTCCGAACCCGCCACAAGACCCAACAGCTCCACCCCATCCGTACGTGGATCCACCCAAAAGGTCCCGTGCACCGGAACGGGCAGCACGCCAAACTCTCCCCGCTCAACGCCCGCCGGGATCTCGCCCTCCCGTTCCACAAATCCAAGACCGTTCTTGAACAAAGCCAAGCGCACCGGCCTGGAAGAAATTCGGGGCAACGTTCCGGGTTCTTCGGCAACCAACCGCGGCAACAGGGTCAGCATCGTCAACGCGACCATCAGGGATATCTTCAAGTTCTTCTTCATGATTCATTCCTTTTGAATTCAATTGTTCAAGGCAAAAGTCATTTCCGCACAATACGGCCATGCTAAGTATGGCCAAGGAGGAACACAACCCTTGAATTGTAAAAACAATGTCAAATTCAAAAACCGCTGAAATACGCTGAATTTACGCTTATAAGAATCCAGTCAGGATCATTTCAGTGTTCTTTAAGCGTCCTTAAGCGGTTCAAAACTCTTTAAAATGAGAACAGAACAATGTGGGATAGGACTTGAAAATTTTGTTCGAAACGTGGCTCAGACAGGACTGCCATTGCCCTCTCGGCAGTCTTAATTTTTCGTACACACAGCAACTTTCAGCGGCTGTTCTCAAGAGATGCCAGAGGCCTCCAAATGCCCCCGGGAATGCTTTCGCCAGCGGCTTCGTCAAAAAATCTTAAATCCATAATTGACTCATTTAAAACAACTTACGTATTTATTTTCGGGCGGAAATTTGGCAGAGTCTCCCCATGACATCTTCTGCAAATCCCCATTCGTTTTCCGCCCGGTTTCTCTCACCTCTTTTTCTAGCCTTGCTCGCCGCTCCTCATGCCCGAGACTGTGCGGCGTATCCGGATCGCGAGCATCTCTATGCTGGGGTTTCCCGCGTGCTGTCTGATTTCCAATCCGGCAGAGATCTTGTTCAACACCTCCAAATGCTCGAAGATTCGCCGATCAGCGTGGATCGGTTTT
>PXAS01000073.1 GCA_003565815.1 PVC group bacterium | reverse complement strand
GGAAGCTTCAACTGCACGCACCATTTCGGCAACTACCTGATTGACAACAAAAAGAAGGGCAACATCCTCAATATCGTTACCACTTACGCTGAAGATGCAGGTTCGGCATTTGTGCTGCCATCAGCATGCTCAAAAGCGGGTGTGCTGGCGATGACACGCTCTCTTGCCTACGAATGGGGCAACTATGGAATTCGTGTTAATGCGATTGCACCGGGACCATTTCCAACTGAGGGAGCATGGACTCGTTTGTTTCCGACCAAGAAGTTTGAAAAAAAGTATATCGAACGAATTCCGGCCGGACGCTATGGAGATCATGAGGAGTTAGCTAATCTTGCTGCATTTATAATGAGCGATATGGCTCCATACATGACCGGAGAGACGGTAACTATTGATGGCGGCGAAAAACTCTCGGGCGGACAGTTTAATTTTATCGATTCGGTAATGTCGCGTGGTAAACTAAAAATGGCATTTAAGATGCTGAAGATGAAGAAATAAGTCTTTAACCTGAGTTTGGCTGGTGCGTGTAAAAAGATGAGCGGCCTCCACGCCGGGACTGTGACCGGCAACCGGCGGTACTAATGTTTTTAGCCCAATCCGTCGGGAGGAGATACCGTTTCGGAGCACGGCATGACGAATAGAAGATTTTGGATTATTAATCAAACCCAAGTTTTTACTTCAAATGTTGCAGGTACCAGGTTAGTAGCTCCGGTTTAATCACTTTATGGGTACTTGTTTTTGGCAATTCGGGTACGGAGATAATTTGTTTAGGCACTTTATAACTAACGAGTCTTGATTTCAGAAATTTTTTGATATCATTTCTTCCCACATCCGGATCACTTAAAACAACAAATGCCACCACCATTTGTCCCCATTTTTCATCAGGTACCCCAATAACCGCCGCTTCTTTCACCCCTATGATCTCATTAATTACTTCTTCAATCTCAACAGGGTTTACATTTTCACCACCTGTGATGATAATATCGGTTCGGCGGTTTTCGATAAAAAGATGTTTTTTTCGGTTCAGATGTCCGTAGTCTCCTGTATTAAACCAGCCGTCTGAATCAAAACTGTACTGATTCTGATGGTTGGCATAATATCCGTCAAAAACCTGGGGCCCTCTTAGCCATATCTGCCCGGTTTCGTTGAAGGGAAGGCTGTTGCCATTTTCATCCCGGATTTCAATCTCATTTGGTGAAAATATTGAACCAACACTTTTTTTGGGGATATATGCACCGCTGGGTTGCAGCATAGGATTGGCCGCGATTTGGGCGCAGGTCTCGGTCATACCGTAACTGGTTACAATGGGTAACCCTCTTGTGAGAGATGTATTGATCAGGTTCATGCTAATTGGGCCTCCTCCCAAAAGCAGGGCTTTAAATTGAAACTGAACCCGGAAAAAGGTGTGATCCAGCAGTTTCGTTAACATTGTGGGAACCATGGATGCAGCTTCAAAAGATTTATTTTCGTGGAGCAAGCCACGAATCTCTTCCACATCAAAACGGGAAACCAGGTAAATGGCTGAATGATAGAGCAAAGACCTGTAAATAACATTGATTCCTCCCACATGATTTAGTGGAAGGCAGAGCAACCAATATTTATTTTTACCGGGCTTAAAATTTTCTGATGATGAGGATGCCGCGAAAAAAACCTGCCGGCGTTTAATGGGCAAAACCTTTGGCATCCCTGTTGAGCCTGATGTTAAAAAATATCCGGCAGCAGAATCCGGCGCATCAAACGAAAAAATTTGTTCTGTTTTGGTTGCGAAATTTATTAACTGAATATCTGGGAGTTGAAGTTTTTTTAACGATTTCGGAAGCAGCTCTTTATTGCCGGTAACCGAAACATAGGCACCGGGTGTAATTACATGAAATAGATTTGCTAATTCGGCCGGGCTTATTTCTGGGTTCACAGGTAAAATGGGTATCTGTTTCAGAAAGCAAGCTGCAATAAGAAAAACGATTTCGGGCCTGTTTTCAGCAAAAATAAGCAGTGGATGATCTTCATCAAGTTCAACACCCTTCAGTTTTTCATCAAGTTGAGCTGTAAATGAGAATAGATCGTTATAAGAAAAGGTTCCTGACTGAGTAGTTAAAAACGTATTGGAGGCGGGAGGGAGGTTAAAAGATGGTATTCGATTTTTTTTTGTTGTCATTACGACGGCGGCCATTTTGTGATAAAATCGGATTGAAGATGTTCAGGTGAAATATCTCTCAAATCCATATCGGTACGTGTAATCAGGTTTGTTTCGCCAACAGAGTTTGTGAATATATCCTCACTGAAAAGTGAACCTGTATTGAGACCGTGGCTAATATTTGGATCTCCAAAAATTCCTGCAATTTCAGCAATGGCACAACGCCCTATGTATGATTCAAGAGATGTAGTTACTACAACGTTTTTTACACTACTTTGAGTAAGCCGAAATGTTCCTGCTAATCCCAATAAATTTCCAACCCTTGCAGGCTTAATTATAAAGTAGGATAAATCGCGATTATCGTGTAACAGAAGCTGAACCAAAACTTCAGTATTTTTAATACTTTCGTCGTAGCCAATGGGAATAGGTGGAAACGAGTCCAGGTTTTCGAAATCTATGAAAGGTTCTTCAACGTACTGTACCGGCAATGTTTGTAATGAAGCGATCAAATCTTCCGGCAGATGTACAGGCCAGTTTCTGTTGGCATCGAGCCGAAATTGAACCCCTTCGAATGTTGTACTTGCTTCATTCAGAACATCAATCAACTCCCTGGTAAGT
>PXAS01000282.1 GCA_003565815.1 PVC group bacterium | reverse complement strand
TGACAACGTCCTATGATGAAATGATCGTGAGAGTGAATTTTCCCGCCCGCTTGGTGCTTGAGCCTGTTGACGGGGACACTGTCGTGACCGAGGGAGGGGATTCCGACACCTTTACCGTTGCACTGAGCCACGAACCTTCAGAAGTGGTTACGGTGAGTCTTACGGTTGACAATCAGGTGACCGTTACGCCAACAAGCCTAACGTTTACAGCTGAAAACTGGGGCGTGCCCCAGGTGGTGACCGTGACCGCCGTGGACGATGATGTTCGCGAGCAGATCCATAGCGGAACCATTACGCACACTGCCAGCAGTGCGGACCCCGAGTGGGACGGACTCAGTGAGGCGTTTGTTGTTACGGTTATCGATAACGATAACAGGGCTCCCGGGGTGGAGACGGGGCCTGATCAGGTTATCGCACTTTCCGGTTCAGGTCCCTGGACGCCAATCGCCTTGTCTCCCGTTGCCTGGTATGATGCCAGTGATGCCGCCACTCTGACGGTAAACGGTACTGCCGTCAGCCGATGGCGCGACAAAAGCGGGAACAATCTGGATTTGACCCAGTCCGACTCTTCCTTTTATCCTGATATCGAGCGACGACCCAACATAGGGGTCAACACGATCAACGGGATGACCACGGTGAAATTCAATGGCAGCACCCAAAATATGGTCACATCCAGCAACCCGTTTGGCACGTCGATTCGGGATGCATTTGTCGTCGCCGTGCATCGACACGATGGGAACGCGCAGGGATCGCTGTTTAATTTAAGCGGTTCCCATACATCCGGGAGCCGCTGGCAGGCCCACACCCCCTGGGGAAACACCCTTATTTTTGATACAAGGGGAAACCTGGTCCATCGGATTGAAGGCTCTTACGGTGTAAACGTGGGCCATGAAGTCCTTGTCAGTTTTTATGGAAGTGTCACCGAATCGACGCAGCAGGTCTTCAAGGATGGAAGTCTCCTTTTGAGTGGAGACACCCCCGGCAACGTCCAAAATCCACCGGGGAATTGGTTCGTCGGCAGTGGCCCCAATATTCATTTTCAAAATACATCCATTGCGGAAATGATCGTGGTGAACGGCACAGTGAGTGCTGAAGAACGCCAAAAAGCCGAGGGGTACCTGGCCCGCAAATGGGGCCTTCAGGGAAATCTTCCGCTCAGTCATCCTTACAGGGATATGGCATCCGAGATGCCCATCGCCACTGCGGTCCTCAGCGGTTTGGCCAACGACGAGGATGGCGATCCGCTCACCACGACCTGGAGTGCTGTTTCCGGTCCGGGACCGGTAACATTCGGCGACAGCTCGGTTGTTGAAACCACTGCAACGTTTCAGTTTCCCGGCAGCTACGTGCTGCGGCTTACTGTCTTTGACGGTCAGGAGAGCACCTATGATGATATCACGATTACGGTGACTGATGAAATGGGGGGAGGGAATGCACCAACATTCACCTCCAACCCGGTAGTGGAGGTAGATGCGCTGCAGAATGTCCCGTATAGCGCAACCCTTGCGGACCATGTCACGAATCCAGCTTCCGCTCCGTTGGTCTTCTCCAAGCTCTCCGGGCCAGAATGGCTTGTGGTTGCGTCCGGCGGCGATCTCTCTGGAACGCCCTCCGGCAGCAATGTGGGGCTCAACAGCTTTACAGTGCTCGTCGCAGACGGCGGCGGCGGCAGCGACATCGCGACCCTGGAAATAATGGTGAATATCAATAATACGCCTCCTGTGGTCAATGCGGGACCGGATCAAACGGTGGCGCTCAACTTGAGCCAGCCATGGACACCGGCAACATTGTCCCCGGCCGCCTGGTATGACGCCGCGGACGAGAGCACGATCACCAAGGACGGTTCGAACCGGGTCAGCCAGTGGCGGGACCGGAGCGGGAACCAACGCCATATCAACCAGTCCGGCGATGGAGCCAAACCCTTGTCTGGCACCCGGACATTGAATGGTTTGAACGCTTTGGCTTTCAGTGGCAACGCAAACCAGTTTCTCCGCACAACCGAGCCGATATCCGGCCAGCCACTTACGGCTTTTGCCGTGGCGCAATTTGATTCGGCAGGAAGTAATTCAACCGTGTTTGATGGTGCGGGAACACGCTGCATGCTGAGGCACACGGGCAACGATGTCCTCGCGGTCTTTGCGGGAAGCTGGTTGGAGGGTGAGGCAACCACGGCGGAAGCGGTGCTGGCCTCGGTCGAGTTTAATGGTGGCAGCAGCTTTATTCGCAAGAACGGCGGAACAGCCGCAACCGGTGATCCAGGCACGGAAGGTTTGACATCAGGCCTGACGATTGGAAATATCAGCGGGAATCCAGGCGAGGGTTGGCGGATGGATGGTCTGATCAGCGAGTTGATTTTCCTTAGCGGATCTTTACCCGACGTTGAACGTCAACGGCTGGAAGGTTATCTTGCTCACAAGTGGGGGCAGCAGGAAAACCTTCCTGACGATCACACTTACAAGGACACCGCGCCCGGCACGGCCGGCGCCACGGCGACCCTCGCTGGATCTGCCACGGACCCTGATGGAGATTCACTTGTCACGACCTGGAGCATGGTCTCCGGCCCCGGCCCCGTGACGTTCGCAGACAGTAGTGACGTCGGGACCACCGCGACCTTCGGCCAGGAGGGGACTTACGTCCTGCGTCTCTCTGCCTTTGACGGCATAGACTCCGCGTACGACGAAGTGACGATCCATGTGGTAGACACAATGCCCGCGATCCCGACAGGTCTTTTGGCGGACGTTTCCATGGG
>PXAS01000135.1 GCA_003565815.1 PVC group bacterium | reverse complement strand
TTCCTCCGCAATGTCCACGACATTCCCGATTGGGATCATTTCCTGATTCAAGCCGAGGCATAAAGGGCCCGCCAGGGTTCGTATTTGTACCCCAGCCCATGCACGGGGACGATCACGCGGGGCTGCTCCCGGTCGGGTTCGATCTTTTTGCGCAACTGGGCGATGTGCTGATCCAGGGTGCGGGTGGTGCCGTAATAATTCATCCCCCACACCTGGTTCAGCAGTTCGTCCCGGTTCAAGGCTTCCCCCGGATGCGCGGCGAAGACGCGCAGAAGCTTCATTTCCCGGGGGCTGAGATCGAAGGAGGTCCCGCCCATCACACCGGCGTGGGTTTTCGGATCGATTTGCGCGGTGCCAAAGGCGAATGGCGCTTTGTCGGGCTCATCGACGTCGGGTCCGGGACGACATCGCCGCAGGAGGGCATGAATGCGGGCGAGGAATTCCCGAACCCCGAAGGGCTTGGTCATGTAGTCGTCCGCCCCCAGTTCCAGTCCGAGGACTTTGTCGATCTCCTCCCCTTTGGCGGTGAGCATGAGCACCGGCAGGCGGGCGTTGGTTTTCCGCAGTTCGCGGCAAACGTCGTATCCGCTCAGGCCGGGCATCATGATGTCGAGCACCAGCAAATCGGGGGGCTCGCCGTTTTGCAGCAGGGCCAGGGCGATTTTGCCGTTTTCGGCGGCGCCGACGCGATATCCTTCGCTTTCCAGGGCATCCAACAGCCCTTCGCGGATGGCGGGATCGTCTTCGGCAACAAGGATTCGGGGCATGGGTTTCATGAAGGCGTCTCCTGAAGGTTTCGGGGCACGGTCCAGACAAAGCAGGCGCCCTTGGGCACATCCACCCAGGCCAGATCCCCGCCCATTTCCCGGGCCAGGCGGCGGGCGAGATGCAATCCCAAACCCGTGCCCCCGTTTTCGCGGGTCAAACGCGCGTCCACCTGATGAAAGGCTTTGAACAAGTGCTTGCGGTGTTTCGCGGAAATGCCCGGCCCGTGGTCACGGACGAACAGCCGCAGGCTTCGCGCGGATTCCTCGACGCGGACGTCGATGGTTTCGCTTTTCGGGGCATATTTCAAGGCGTTGTCAAAGAGGTTGAGCAAAATCTGCTCGGCGGCGTCGGCGTCGCAAAGCACGGGCAAAGCGTGGTCGGGCAGGTTCACCCGAATCCCGGACGCGCGAAAACGTTCGCCCAGGGCGTCGGTCACCTTTTGCAGCAGCGGGTTCAGATCCAGGGCTTCGGCGCGCAGGGATTTCCTGCGCATTTCCAGGCGGCTGAAATCGAGGACGTTGTACACCAGCCGCGCGAGGCGGTCGCTTTCGTCCCGCATGGTTTGGAGATAGCGGGTTTGTTTTTCGGGATCCTGAACACGCCCCTCCAAGAGCATCTCCGAATACAGCCGCAAGGTCGTGAGCGGGGTTTTGAATTCGTGGCTGACATTGGAGACGAAGGTGGTCTTGCGCAAGGCTTCCCTGCGGCTGCGGTTCAACCATGCCGTCAATCCCAGTCCGGTGGCGGCAATGGACAGCAGCAAAAACAAGCCCGCGCCCACCGCGAACAAATAGAACAGATTGCCCGACATCGGCGGCGGCGCGGGCCGGGGATAGACGCCCAGACGCGCGAAGGGCAACATCGGCCCCACCTCCAGGGTCACGGGCACGGACTCGGGGAGTTCTCCGGTGGTCACCAGATGGCGGTCCGAGCGATCGAGCAAGGCCATGGGCGCCCCGTCATCCGCCAACGCCCGCAACAAAACGTCCAGACGCGCATACAGGGCGCTCATCTCCACCTCCACGCCGATGAGGTCCCCCCACGGCTCGCGCCGCATGTATGCCAGCAGGGCATCGCCGTCCTCCCAGTGCCATGCCCGCCAAACCAAGGCCTCCGCCGGAGCTTCAGACCGGGTTTTCACGCTGGAGGCCTGCAAATCCATGCCCTTGCCGTATTCGAAGCCGCGCAAAGCCACCTGACGGGCGGAACGGCCCGGCGGCAACATCGAGGGTTCGTCGGTCGCGGGAGTCATCCACTCCACCCGTCCTTCGAACAAAGCGGCATACCGATGCAGAAAACGTTCCGTCTCCGGATCCATGCCCATGCCCGACGGAGGCAACATGCGCTCGCCGTCCGCCCGCACCCGGAACACATTGCGCACCAAGGGGTGCGTTTCCCCGAGCAGATACAGGGCCTCGCCGGGATCGGGATCGGAAAGGCGCCCCAAAAGCATCGCGAACTCGTCGCGCAGGGTTTCCAATCCGTCGCGAATATCCTCCGCCGCCTGCGCGGCCAGACGCTCTTCGGCGGCTTCCGCCTGCGCCTCCCACCGCTCCCGCTCGTGACGTAGCAAATGCAGGCCCGCCAGTCCCAGAAGAAACACCGGGCCGATGACGAACAGCGTCAATAAAAAGAGGGGAAGGAAACGTTTGAAATGGGACATACAAGGGGCAATTGTGGGTGAAGATCAACAAAGCTCAAGACAAAGCTCAAGACAAAGCTCAAGACAAAGCGGCAAAAATTCTGACTTTTGCCATGTCTTGACCTTTGTCCCAAGCTTTGTCTGAAACTTTGTCCTCCCATGGAATAGGAAATGGGGTGGGTTGGAATTATTCGGAAACAGGTCCCCCGCGGTGCAGCACCCTTTGTTGAAGTTGTTCCTGCATCCCTTCGGTGTAGAGCACCTTGCGGGAACCGGGGGTCATGCCCGAACGCCTCAAGTTTTGCTCTTGATCCCTCACGTTCCGGGCCTCGAATTTCAATTCC
>PXAS01000352.1 GCA_003565815.1 PVC group bacterium | reverse complement strand
GGCAATCCGATCCACGATGCGTACACCAACCCGCCCACATTGAAATTGGAATGACTACCCCGGGAATCCAACGAAAGTAGCCAGATCACGAACGACTGTAGGCCATACGCCGCAATAAGCGTCACCACCACAAACTCAACCACCGGCCAACTTCCACCGTTCGCCTCAACAAACACCCAGCTTCGATTGATCGAAAAACTGGTGGCCATGGCAAACGTGGTGGAAAATACACTCGCCACCACGCGGCCACTCGTCGGCCAATGCTTCAGAAACCAATTGTACCCCAAAACATCCACCACCGCCGCAATTGACCCGGCTACCAGAAAGCGGATGAACTGTTCGGTTATTTCCAACGCAACATAATATATTGTTCGTAAAAGAATTAATTAAGGCACATTCTGCGGGCACTGTCACATTGCAAAAAAGAACATAGCACATAACCCATTAGCGTCGACCCGTCAAGTTGCTCTTAATTCAACTACAGTTATCTGGTGAAGTTTTAGCCTGAAACCCCCCATACGGATCACCCACAAAACGAACAAACTTTGTGTCTCCACATCGCCCACTTTTACACTTACCTTGCATTTCCATATCTTGAAAATCAGCGGGGAACGCTTCACATTTGTTTCCGGTAACTTCTTCATTATCCTCGTCACAAACAAGCCTTTCCGGTTCTGACGTTGTATATGTACACGAAACCCCGTCTGAGAGTGGGTTGTCATCCTCACCATGGCAAGGCTTTTTTGTATCTACTGAGGATTTTGTCTTTCCCTTGCATGCCCAAATCGTCACTGGCACAGCAGTTGTGGAAAGAAAGAACACAAGGCTTAGAAACACAAAACTCTTGGATATAGACTTCATACCGACTCCTTTTTCATTATGGTTAGTTTTCTTACGACAAAGATTAAGACGATGGGAATCGCTGCCAAGCTAATCCCCGCTACTATAATCACGATTGCAGAGACACGTTCATCTTCCACTGTCACTAACAATGCCAGTGCTTCTTGGTACGCAGGATATGCCGGGGATTGATCTATATCAGGCCATATACTATCACTGACAACGTAGCTGAGCGCACGATTAATTCGTCGATCAAGCGTTTTAAATCGGTAATCATACACTAAAATTTGTCCGTCTAATTGCGGAACAGCGGTGAAATCACTTGCTGGGTGAATGATTTGATCCACCTCCCCGGTGACCACTAATTCGATCTCTCCGGTGAGTTCGTAAGAAGTATATGTCCATTTCCCGGGAATCGTCCATTCGCCCGAGGTTGCTTCATGAACAACCTCGAATTCTCCTTCGCGCCAAGACGCATCTCCAGAGCCCAGTGATTCCCGAAAATAAGTAGCATAGCTGGGAAGATACGGTGGAGAATCCAGAAGTTGAAATTCCCCCTTTACCAGCGGCGGATCATTTTCATCTACTGGCCAAAGCGGATGAATCGGTTCACCTGGCTCAGTAGATCCAAAGTAGTTGTGGGATGCAAGGGCGATCCAGATGAACTGAATCAAATGTCCGCCATCCGTATCCGGAAACGGCCCGCTCCGGATGTAGCCGTTCCCGAATCGATTAATCACATCCGGATTATCCGTTCGGGCATCGTAACGGTAGATCCACTCTCCGTCAAATCCCATCTCAAAGTATAGCCTTCGCTCTGAAGTATCGTCGTACACACGAATTAGCCAAATCGAATCATTGATTTGTGCGGTAAATCGCCTTACGTCGGGAACATAACCATCTATTTGCCACGAATACGTTAACGTACCTTGGACCTCAACGGGAACATCAATTTGGTCGGTTGCTCCCATTGGCTTCCATGAAATGACCAGTAAAACCAGAAGTCCCCTGAGTGAATAGCTGGCTAAAAGTTTACAAATTATCATATCTCTTGTTTAATCCTATTCAGTCCTAAAAAAGTTCCATAAGAACCAGCCAGCAAAAATCCCAACAACCCAATTGAAATCCACTCGGCAACATGAGGTGAAATCCTCAAAACATCCGTCAAATTCCCCAAACATCCACAAGGTCGTTCCCACCCTACAACACGAATTCCGATACGATACGCCAGAAATCCCGATGCAATCCATGCAACCATCAGCGTACTGAACCCCTCCCATCTGGAAAAGAAACAGAATCCGGAAACCAGGAGCTCCGCTAAGCCGACCCCAAACATCAGGTACCGAAACTCGACCCCGAAGATCGGATCATTCACCCGTAACAAAGTTGTATCACCCGTAACGGTAAATAGCTTCGCCAGCCCCGTGATCGCCAGGATCATTCCTGCTGCAATCAAAAATCGGCGTCCGTTTCGACTGACTTTTCCTTGTAATGGATTCATGGGGCCACGCTATCGTTTAATCAAGGGGTTTGAATTGATTGGTCTTTTCCTGCGTTCTCTCATAACTCACGTGCGTTCAATAGGGTAACCGTTTGAAAACCCAAAAATGTTTGGAAAATTTTTCGATTTTCTAATTTCCTCGACTGTTTTGTGCACATTCCATTTTACGCTTCTCAATGGAAGTTTCTCTAGTTCAGCTATTTCCACATATTTTAATCCTTCGAGAAAATGCAGAATCAAGATTCTGGATTTTTTTCCTTTTAGGTGGGTTTCGCACCATATTCTCAATTCCGTGTGAATCGTTTCGATATCGATTTCGGTCTTCCCACCACCCAACGGCGAGAGTATTTCCAAGTCAGCCGGAGATAGGTATTCGATTTTCTTCAAGGTCCGATTCAAGTTCAACGCTTCGTC
>PXAS01000129.1 GCA_003565815.1 PVC group bacterium | reverse complement strand
TTTTGTCCGTCCGCTTCCAACGCCGTGGCCAGCCATCCCTGGGGATATTCGACCACGACCTTGCGGATCTCGCCGAGTTTGCCCTTCCGCACCATGTTGCGGGCCTCTTTGACCAGTGGATAACCGGTGTAGTTGTGGGTGAGCCCGTACTGCAATCCCGACTTCTCCACCAATTTCTTCAACTGCCGGGCCTCGGCCAGACTGAACGTCGCGGGTTTGTCGGACATCACGTGAAAGCCGTTTTGCAAGGCCAGTTTGGCCACGGGAAAATGGGTGACGTTGGGAGTGACGATGGACACGAACTGCATGCGTTCGTCCTCCGGCAATTCGGCTTCGTGTTTGAACATTTCCTCGTAACTGCCGTAGACCCGCCCGGGATCCAAACCCAAGGCCTTGCCGGAGACTTTCGAACGCTTGGCGCTGGAACTGAAGGCGCCGCAGACCAATTCAATGCGTCCGTCCAGCCATGCGGCCATGCGGTGAACTTCACCAATAAAAGCGCCTTCACCGCCGCCAACCATGCCCATGCGAATTTTCCGAGCCATCATAATCAATCTCCTGAAACTTGAGTTGAGCGTTCGAGTTCTTGTTCAATTCTTCGCGAGAGGCTACCCCAAGCGTGGAGAACAGACAAGCGGAAAGTTCAATGGTTTCCCTCGTCTTCCACCAGGCAGGCGTCCAACTTTTCGCGGATGGCGGTTTCGTCCAAATCGATTCCGATCAAGACAATTTCCTGACGTCGGTCTCCGTGGATGTCGTCCCACACCCGCCGCACGGTTTCCGGCATTTCCTCCTCGGTAAATTCGCCCGCTTCCATGAAATCGAGAAACCACTTGCCCATGAGGTCGGCGCGCAACAAATGACCGGCCAAGGAAAGCATGCCGCAGCGCTCGGGATGTTCGGCCACCCAGTAAAATCCCTTGGCCCGCAGCACTTCCGGCAGCTCGGTGCGCAATACCCGGAAAAAATCCCGCTCCCGGAAGGGTTTGCGGGCCGTGTAAGTAAAGGCGGTCAACCCAAACCCGGCATGCGCGTCCGGCGGCGTTTTTTGCCCGGGCAACATTTCCAGACGGGAACGCAGCAGACTGCCGCGCTGGGTGTCCTTGAGGGAAAAACGGGCGGTTTCCAACAGGAAGTCCGTTTCCAACGCCCCCTCCACCGTGGTGAACAGATCGGCCCGGGGATTGATGCCCCGCAGCAGGTTCACCGCTTTTTCGAGTTCCTCCGGTTTCAGCACGTCGGTTTTGTTGAGCACCAGCACGTCCGCCAATTCCA
Source organism: PVC group bacterium (assembly GCA_003565815.1). Taxonomy (GTDB): domain Bacteria; phylum Verrucomicrobiota; class Kiritimatiellia; order SS1-B-03-39; family UBA6053; genus PXAS01. The sequence continues at coordinate 1,488 of PXAS01000129.1, read as the reverse complement.
CTTGCTCCATCATGAGTTCCGACAGCGGACGACGGGGATCCTGAAAAAAGATGTGCTGTCGCCGTTTTCGGGTTTGCCGCATGCCCGACCACTGCTCCAGAAATTCGGGACCGCCCACCACCGTGACCATGTTGAAGATCCGCACCAGATCCAAGGCGTGATGGCCCGCTAGATTACGACGACACAGGGTTTCCAGAATGTTGCGGGGCTCGGCCACTCCGCTGGATTCCACGAAAATATGGTCGGGCTTGACGTTGCGGACCAAATGAAGCAGCGCATCCCCCAGTTCGTTGGTGATGGAACAGCAGATGCATCCCTGGGTCAATTCCCGCATCCCTCCCACAACCCCCTCTCCTTCGGGAAAATGCCTCCGCAAGAGATCGGCGTCCAAATTCACGCTGCCCACGTCGTTGACAATCAGGCCGATCCGTTTGCCGCCGCTGTTCGCGAGCAAGTGGCGCAGCAAGGAGGTTTTCCCGGCCCCCAGAAATCCTGAAAGGATGGTCACCGGCGTCTTGTCGGCTTCGGGAATGGGCGCGTCCGGGCGCCACCCTAAAAATTGGAATTGCGAATCGGTCATCGGTACAAAGTTCTTTGTGGGTGAATATAATGAAAAGGCAGCTCATGCGAGCAAAATGGCGGGGAAACCGGGAGACCCCGTGGCCAAACAACGGGTCAGGACAGTTGCCAGGACAAACGGCGACAGTCCTCCCCAAGGCCCCGCCAAGTCGCCGCCATCTCCCCCGCGGGAATCCCCGCCCCCTTCCGATGCCAGGCGTTCAGACAGTTTTCCCGGTATTTCTCCCCGGTCAAGGGCGTCAACCACGCTTCGTACTCCGCGAAAAACTCCGCCAATCGCGTCAGCAGCGACAAACAGGCCCAACAATCCCCGACCCCCCGTGGCGCTGAAAACCGGGGCATTGCCTTGAGACTCCAACAATCGGCCCCCAAGTCATACGCGGGGCGCATTTGCGGAAAGAAGCCGTACCGGCGCAGAAAAACCGCCCCCAGGGTTTCGTGGGCAATCCCCACCCCGAATCCCCACAGCGAAAGTTGAAACCCTTCCCCCAACGTCCCCGCCACCCGGGCGCTGCCCCGGATGCCCGGCGGACGCGGCACCGGACGCATCCCCGGATATTCCAAAAACCACCGCCCGGACGCGCGCAAGTCGCAACCCATGCACCAGAGTTGCTGATCCAATAAACTCCGGGCGGTTTTTTTGGTTTCGTACGGCAATTGGACACGGAGGCGTTCCGAGGAGGCCGTCCGTGCGTTTGAAGGCAGTTGAAGGGCTAGAGTCATTACATGAGAATACATTATCATTATATAAAATCAAGGTTGAATCCACCGGAGAATGAACCAACCACCCCGACCACCCCGAATTTTCTGTGCTTGATTTACGATCCATCTGGAAATACCATGACAAAATGCACCTCATCACCGAAAGCCATTTGTTGCTGTTTTTCATCCAGATCGGCCTTTTGCTGG
>PXAS01000042.1 GCA_003565815.1 PVC group bacterium | reverse complement strand
TGCAAAGCCGCCGGAAGATCATGGCCCGCAGGGTTGGATCACATGAAGAATCTCAAAGGGAATTCGAAAGGCATGATTGACTTTTCCATGGCTTTGGCCTCTTTTGGCGCTGGAAATGGGATGAGGGTCATGCACAACCTTCCAGGTTGCACAAGCCCCTCCTCCCATCCCCAGCATCCAAAATAGACCAATCCTATCCGAAGATTTCTGGTTGACAGAGTACTAGTGCCGAAACCACCCATCGTCCGCTCTTTCTTGCTCGAAATTCCCCGCGTTTCGTTTATGGCTTCCGCATCATGAGCCATTTGCCTTTGTCCCGAGCCCGGGAACTTCTCGACCGTTTCTCCGATTACCGTATTTTGGTGGTGGGGGATTTGATGCTGGACCGCTATGTACACGGTCAGGTGGACCGGATCAGCCCGGAGGCACCGGTGCCGGTGGTGAAGGTGTTGCGCGAGCATTGTGTGCCCGGGGGGGCTTGCAACGTGGCTCTCAATATTCAGGCGCTGGGGGGGCGCGCCTCCGTTTGCGGTCTGGTGGGCGCTTGCGCACACGCGGAAGTGCTTATGACCCAACTGCAAAAAGCGGGCGTGGATGTCAGTCCCGTGACCGCCGATCCCGAGGTCACCACGGTGGTCAAAACCCGCATTCTGGCCGACCGTCAACAAATGTTGCGGGTGGACCGGGAAAACGCGGACATGGGCGGCAAGGTGGACAGCCCGGAATTTTTATCGAAGCTGGACGCGGCTCTGGCGAATGCGGACGGCATGATTCTGGAGGACTACGGCAAGGGCGTGTTGACCCCGGCCCTGGTGCGCCGCGCGCTGGATCATGCGAAAGCCCGTGGCATTCCCAGCGGGTACGACCCCAAAGACAATCATGAGTTGGATGTGGCCGGCGTCACCTTCGCCACCCCCAACCGCAAGGAGGCCTTTCACGTGGCCGGCATGCGGGACCGCCACCCGGAGCGGGCGCCGCTGGAGGATGCGGAGCTGCTTGGCGCGGCCCGGCGTCTCCGGGAACTGTGGCAACCGCTCCATCTGATGGTCACTTTGGGGCCGCAAGGCATGTTGTTGATCAGTGGGGCGTCCCCGCCGCAACACGTCAGCACCCGGGCCCGGGAAGTGTTCGATGTCAGCGGCGCCGGGGATACGGTGATCGCCACCACCATGCTGGCGCTGTCCGCGGGGGCGAATTTTCGCGAGGCGGCGGAGCTGGCCAATGCGGCCGCGGGCATTGTGGTGGGCAAAGTCGGCACCGCCACCACCGGTCCGGCGGAACTTTTGGCCGCCTTGGAACAGGATGCGGGGGAAGGGGAGGCATGAAAGCGATCAAGGCCATTGGCGTGATTCCGGCCCGGTACGGCAGCACCCGCTTTCCGGCGAAAATGCTCGCGGATCTTTGCGGCAAGCCGCTGGTGGTGCGCACCGTGGAGCGGGTTCGCCAGGCACGTTCCCTTTCCGAAGTCCTGTTGGCCACGGACGACGAACGCATTGCCGAAGCCGCCCGCGCGGAAAACATTCCCGCCGTCCTCACCCGCGCCGATCATCCCAGCGGCACCGACCGCATTGCCGAAGCCGTGTCCGGGACGGATGCGGACATCGTGGTGAACATCCAGGGCGATGAGCCGTTCATGGACGCTTCCCTGATTGACGCCCTGGTGGAGCGCATGGCCGCGTCGCCGGAAGTGGAAATGGCCACCGCCGCCACCCCCATTCGGGATGCGGCCGAGCTGCACGCCCCCTCGGTGGTGAAAGTGGTTTGCGGCCTCGGTGGACGGGCCTTGTACTTCAGCCGCAGTCTGATTCCCTTCGCACGGGATGTCGCCCCGGAAACTTTGCTGGATCGGGAACTGTACCTGCGCCATTTGGGGATTTACGCCTATCGGCGTGATTTCCTGCTCAAACTGGTGTCGCATCCGCCGCATCTCCTGGAAGAGACCGAAAAACTCGAACAGCTCCGCGCCTTGGCGTTGGGCGCGACCATCGCGGTTCTCAAAACCGACCAGCCCGCCCCCGGGGTCGATACGCCCGCGGATTTGGACGCGGCCCGCAAATTTTACCAAGCCCGCACCGGAGAAAGCAAGTGATGAACGTCAAAACCACCCGTAAAGTCGATTTGGGCCCTTTCGCCGTCGGAGGCGGGCACGGCCTGTTTCTCATCTGCGGGCCCTGCGTGATTGAAAGCCGGGACGTGGTCATGGAAATCGCGGAAATGTTGGCCGAATGGGCGAGCAAAGAGGCGGTTCCGCTGATTTTCAAAGCCAGCTACGACAAAGCCAACCGCACCTCGTTGGGCGGATTCCGCGGACCGGGGCTGGAAGAGGGGCTGGCCATTCTTCAGGAGGTGAAAACCGGGTTCGGCCTGCCGATTCTGACCGACATCCATTTGCCCGAACAGGCCGCCCCGGTTTCGGAAGTGGCCGATATCCTGCAAATCCCGGCGTTTTTATGCCGTCAGACCGATTTGTTGCTGGCCGCGGCGAACACAAAAGCGGTGGTGAATGTGAAAAAAGGTCAATTTCTCGCCCCCGGCGACATGGGGCCGGTGGTGGAGAAGCTGGAAGAGGGGGGGAGCAAGCGGATCATGCTGACCGAACGCGGCAACTCCTTCGGGTACAACAATTTGGTGGTGGACATGCGGGGGCTGGTGGAGATGCGTGAATTCGGATATCCGGTAATTTTTGACGCCACCCACAGCGTGCAGCGTCCCGGGGCCGGCAAAGGCTACACCGCCGGGGACGGGGATTTGGCGCCCTATCTGGCCCGGGCCGCCGCCGGGGTGGGGGTGGATGGATTTTTCATCGAAACCCACGTGCGTCCCAAAGAAGCCAAATCCGACCGGGAAAACCTCATTCCCTTCTCCCGACTGCCCCGTTTATGGGGACAATTGCAGGCCATCACGGAAATCTTGCAATCTTAAGCTTTTCCCATTGGACCTTCTCGAAAGGCATGGTAAGATTAACCCATGTTCACAAGAATCGCAGTACACAAGATGACCGGGGGACCTGATCAAGGGAGTCGTCGCACGTTTTTCCGAGTTGCTCCTTTCCGAATGTCTTCGAGCGTGGGCCTTTTGTGGGTGATGGGGATGATATCGATTGCCGTCCCCCCGGCCATGGCCCAAAGCTCGACGCCGGCGCCGCAAGTGCGGCGCTTCCGGGTGCCCGAAATCGATGAAAACGGAGTCATGACCTCCATGCTCACCGGGCAATCGGCCCGCATGGTGGTGGGAAAACCGCTCGAAATCCAGGAACTGGCCATTTTTTTCTACGCCGAAGACGGGGAGACCGTCCGCATGAAAATCACGTCGCCGACTTGCCTGTACGACGATCGTCGCGGAATTGCCACTTCCGAGGATGAGGTCACCATCGAGGGGGATCAATTCACCATCGAAGGAAAAAGATTTGAATACCGCGCCAACGACCAACGACTGGAAATCTTCGAGGATGTGCATGTCACCTTGCGTAACATCATGTCCGCCCCCCGCGGGTTGGCGTCGGATAGAGACGCTGACGCCGCGCCCGAAGACGCGGATCCGGACCCCGAAACTGAATCCGCCGAACCTGAAACGGAAACACCGACTCCATGAAAATATCCCGTACTTGCTTTTTTCTCGTTTTGATGCTGCTGATCGGCCCCCGGCCCCTGTGGGCCCAACGGGCGTCCGCTCGGGAGGGCGTGGATCATCAGGTGCCCGAAGGGGACCGGATCACGGAAATCACCAGTGATCGTCTGCTCTTCGATTACGCGAACAAAATTGCCATTTTCACCGGAAACGTGGTGGTCGCCGATCCGGACATGCAATTGAATGCCGATGAATTGACCATTCACCTCACCCAAACCGACGAAGTGGAAAAGATCGTGGCCAAGGGAAATGTGGTGATCCGCATGGAAGGATTGAACAGTCGCTCCGGTTCCGCCGTCTACAACTTGGAGAAACAAACCATTGTCTTGGAAGACGAACCCCAGGTGTTCAGGGAACAATCCGTGCTCATGGCCGAGCGGATCACCTATTACCGCTTGGAGGAACGCATGACCGCCGAACCCCGTCCCCGCCTTTTGATGTTTCAGGATGCCGAACGTGAACGAAATCTACAATTCTAATCCCCACAAGCCGCAAAATGCCGGCCCGCAAAATGCCGGAGGCACGGCGCTGATGGATGCGCCCGATTCACGGCGCCGGGAAACCAAGCCCGTGATCCAGACCGAGGGTCTGGTGAAAATCTACGGGGGGAAGCGGGTGGTCAATGAAGTGGACATCCGCGTGGAGCGCAATGAAATCGTGGGGCTTTTGGGGGCCAACGGGGCCGGAAAAACCACCACCTTTTATATGATCACCGGCTTGATCAAACCCAACGCCGGCAAAGTGTTTTTCGACGGACGGGAAATCACCACCATGCCCATGTACGAGCGGGCCCGTTTGGGGATGGGGTATCTTGCCCAGGAACCTTCCGTGTTCCGCCGTCTGAGCGTGGAGGACAACATCAAGGCCATTTTGGAAACCCTCCCCCTGAGCCCGGCCGCCCGCAAAGAACGGCTGGCCAAACTGCTGGATGACCTCAAGATCACCCATTTGTCGAAACAGAAGGCCTTCACCCTCAGCGGCGGGGAGCGGCGGCGGCTGGAGATTGCCCGGGCCCTGGTGAGTGAGCCCGCCGTCCTTTTGTTGGACGAACCGTTCAGCGGCGTGGACCCCAAGGCGGTCAATGATGTGCAGGAGATCATTTGGGAACTCAAGGAACGCGGATTGGGCATCCTCATTACCGACCATAACGTTCGGGAAACCCTGACGGTCACCGACCGCGCCTACATTATTTTCGAAGGGAAAGTTTTGCGTGAAGGCACGCAGGAATTTCTCGTCACAGACCAGGTAAGCCGGGATCTCTACCTTGGAGACCGGTTTTCCATGTAAACAAACCCCAAAAAAAGGATGAGCACATGAACATCACAGTAACCTGCCGGCATATGGATATGACTGACGCCCTGCGAGACCACGCCACCGCGCGTGTGCGCGAGTCGCTTGGAGAATTCCCACGGGTGGAGGACGTGCACGTCATTCTGGACGTGCAACGCAAAATCCATCACATCGCCGAAGTTGTGGTACGCGCGAAAAATCATGTGCATGCCGAGGGCACGGAAGAAACCACCGACATGTATGCCAGTATTGACGGCGCCGTGGACAAGGTTCACCGCCAACTCCGCAAAAAACGCGACAAGATTCAGGACCACAAGCACATTGCCGGTCTCGGAGAATTGGAAGCAAAAACCATCTGATTTGCCCCCGGATTCATCCGAATCATTGATCGAGCGCCCCGGGGAACCCCATCGGTTCCCCCGGGCTCTGGACTCTACACTCCGCACACCGCACTCATTCCTCTCCCCCGCATTTCATGCCCCCGGAAAAAATTCAAGCCGTCACCGTCGGCACGTTTCTCGATCACGCCCAAACCCTCATGCCCTTGAAGCTACTGTTTGGCGAGGAGCATTTGGGAACCGTGATCCCCGAAGAGGCCATCAACCGCCCCGGGTTGGCCCTGGCGGAATTTTATCAGTATTTTGCCAACAAGCGCATTCAGGTCTTTGGTCTCGCGGAAATGACGTACTTGAAATCCCTGCCCATGCTGGAACGGGAAACGAGATTGGAAAAATTGTTCCAGGAACATGTTCCCTGCGTGGTGCTCACCCGCAACCGCACCGCGCCCCCGGAATTGGAGCGGGTGGCCATGCGTCATCATGTGCCCGTGTTGCGCACGCCGCTGATCACCAGCCGCTTCATCAACCTGGCCACCCTGGCCATGGAGCATTTGTCCACCCCGCAACTGCGCATGTCCGGCACCACCCTCGATGTCATGGGCGTGGGCGTGCTCATCGAAGGCAAGGCCGGCATCGGGAAAAGCGAGGCCGCGCTCGGACTCATCGAACGGGGCTATAGCTTGGTGGCCGACGACCTTACGCTCATTCGCCGCGACGCCCAGGCGCGACTGATGTGTACTTCCACCGAAATGACCCGCTATCACATGGAGATCCGCGGCTTGGGCATTATCCACGTTCCCAGTCTGTTCGGTATGGCTTCGGTGACCCTGGAACACCGTCTGGACATGGTGGTTTCCCTCTATCCCTCCGACCCCGCCCTGGAAGGCGATCGGTCGGGCCTCACGAAAAACAGCCGGAAAATTCTTGACGTACCCGTTCCTTTAGTGGAATTACCCGTCGCCCCCGGACGGGATATGGCCGGGGTCATTGAAGTCGCGGCCATGAATCAGAAACTCGCAAATCTGGGGCATGATGCCGCCAAGGAATTTGACCAACATGTTATTCGCACCCTGCAACGGAAACGTTCGGGCCTCATTCAACCTCCCAAGTAATGTCCAGCTCCAAACCCATCACAAAAGAATTTACCATCGGCAACGAGTACGGGATGCATGCCCGTCCCGCCGCCTTGTTTGTCAAGTGCGCCAATCAATTCGAAGCCGAAATTCTGGTATTGAAGGACGGTATTGAAGTCTCGGGCAAAAGCATCATGGGTCTGTTGACCCTTGAGGGGCATCAGGGAAGCGTCATCACCTTGCACATCGAGGGTCCTGACGCGGAGGAAGCCATGTGCGAACTCGAAAAACTCATCGAATCCAAATTCGGCGAATAAAAACCGCCTGCGGTCCCTCCCCGCGGACGGCGCCTCTGGGTTGACCCGAATCAGGCGAGGATTTCGTTTGCGGTCCTTCGAAGCATGGGTATCTTTCTTTCTCATGATACATCGCAAACCTTTTTTAGCCTTTGAATGCGCAGTGCTGTTTCTTGGCATCCCCGGATTATTGATTTATTTCCAATTCCAAGAGGGGATTCGGTTTTTCGAAACGCTTTTCGGCTTGTTTCTTTTTACCCTCTTGCTGGGATATCTGGACCCCTCGGTTCAGTTCAGGTTCAAGGGCAGTTGGCGCCGGGCCCTGCCCATGCTTCCCCGGATTCTCCTGCGGGCCCTCCTGTCCGGGGTGCTGTTGCTGGCGGCCGTGCGATTGATCTGGCCCGACCAATTTTTGTTTCTTTTGCGCGAACGGCCCCGCCTTTGGGTGGCGATCATGATCCTCTACCCTCTTTTGTCCGTGGTCCCGCAGGAATATCTGTTTCGCGTGTATTTCATGCAACGCTATCGGCCCCTGTTTGGCGATGGCAGGAAAATGATCGCGGTCAACGCCCTGATTTTCGGTTGGGCCCACGCCTTCATGCTCAACCCCATCGCGCCCGTGCTCTCGGTGATCGCCGGATGGTTTTTTGCCGAGACTTGGCATCGAAGCCGAAGCCTGCGCGCCGTTTGGCTTGAACATGCCATTTACGGGCAGATCGTGTTCACCGTCGGGCTGGGCACCTTTTTTTACAATGCCTCCGCGCAATCCCTGCAAGGCGCAATGCCCTGAACTTCCATCCACCTCCGTCTGCTCGCAACAAAAAAGAGATGGCGCCGCCCGGCATTCCGCGCACAGGCCAGGGTTTCGGAGGCGCGTGAGCGTTTGATGCGGTGACCCTGCCATTTTTGAAAAAGGGAACTCCTATGTTACAAATAGTTTGACAGGATGCCCCGCGCTCGTCTACATTCTTTTCATGAGGCCGAATACGGCTTTCATCGTTCATTTTCGATCTGCAAGACCGAAACCTGAATCCGGACCCTGAACCATTTCCCGGGAGGTCAACCATGCGAACTCAAACTGAAATAGGCAGTCTGCTTGACTGGGTGGAGGAAATGCGCGTGCGGGTGCGCGAAATCGTCCGCGAATGGGACGATCAGGAGGGAAACCTGATTATGATGCTCCATGCCGTTCAAAACGAGTTCGGATATATTTCCCGCGGGGTCGCCGGGGTATTGGCCAAGGAAACGGGCATCAACATGGCCCGCATTTATGAAGTGATCACCTTCTATCATTATTTCCGTCTGACCCCGCCCGGCAGCCACAGCGTTCAGGTCTGCATGGGCACGGCGTGTTACTTGAAGGGCGCGCAAAAATTATACGACGAACTGGCCCAACAACTTCAATTGATGGAGGCCGCCGGCGGACGCCAGGGCGACGTGCAACTGGAGACGGTCCGTTGCATCGGTTGCTGCGGCATGGCTCCGGCGGTGGTCGTGGATTCCGAAACGCACGGGCGGCTGTGTCCGGGAGATATCCTCCAATTTCTGAAACGGAAGCAGGAGGCCCGGCATGGGTCCTAAGCCACTTGCGTTGCAGGATCTTGAAGCGTACTGGACAAAAGAGGCCGGGCCGCAAAAATGGATTCGGGTCTGCATGGACACCGGGGGCATTGCCGCCGGCGCGCGCCAGGTTCACCAGGCCCTGATCGATGCCCGCGACGATTGGATGCTGGATATCCATATCCGGCAAACCGGATCGCTGGGGCTGTCTTATGCGGATCCGGTCGTGGTTGTCGGTGATGCATCCGGTGTCACCGGGATCTTGGGGAACATGGATCCCGAATCGGCCCGGGAACTGATGCGGCTGCTCGGCAACGGTGGTCGCGCCTTGCTGGAGGACCGGATGATCGTGCCCCATGTACGGGGACGCTCCTTTTCCGGTCCACCGCAAACGATGATCCTTGTCAAAGACACGAATGCCCCCCATCCGGAGGACCGGACCCGGTTTTTTCAGGAACTGATCCGCGAGGAATTGCAGGTGCATGGTCTCGCGGACCAGGTCGGCGTGTACCGGGCCATGGACATGGGCTTGTATCAGAAAGGGATCTGTATGCAGTTGTTACCCTCGCGGGTCACCTATTCGAACGTGAGCGGACCCGATGTGCGCCGGATCATTCATGAGAGCTTGGGGGAAGGTCAGGTGCTGGAGGAGATGCTGGAATCCGGGGAGGATCCCCAAGAGCGGATTGTCCTGCGCCATTGCGGTCATATAGATCCCGATGAACTCGACGACTATCTGTGCGCGGGCGGCTATCGCGGACTGAAACGCGCATTGCTGGACATGACCCCGGAGGAAGTGATTGGAGAACTGAAGACCAGCGGACTGCGCGGTCGCGGGGGCGCCGGATTTCCAACCTGGCTGAAGTGGCGGAATACCCGTGAACCTCTCGCCGAGCGCAAGATTGTCATCTGCAATGCGGACGAAGGCGACCCGGGCGCGTTCATGGACCGGAGTGTGCTGGAGGGCGATCCGCACGCGGTTCTGGAGGGCTTGATGATTGCGGCGTACGCCATAGGCGCCGACAAAGGGTTCTTCTACATCCGCGCCGAATATCCGCTGGCGATTCAACGCGTGCAACGCGCGCTGGATCAGTCCCGGGCCGCCGGGCTTCTGGGCCCCAATATTCTGGGAAGCGATTTCTCGTTCGATGCGCAGGTGCGTCTCGGTGCCGGGGCGTTTGTCTGTGGCGAGGAAACCGCGCTCATCGCCTCCATCGAAGGGCGGCGGGGCAGTCCGGAACCGCGTCCCCCTTATCCGTCCGTCAAAGGGTTGTTCGGAAAGCCGACCGCCATCAACAATGTGGAGACCCTGGCGGCGGTCTCCGTGATTCTCGACCGCGGGGGCGAATGGTACGCCGGTTTCGGTACGGAAAAATCGCGCGGCACCAAGGTCTTTGCCGTCACTGGAAAGGTGCGCAATCCGCAGTTGGTCGAAGTGGCCATGGGCACGCCCATCCGCAACGTCATTGAAATGTGCGGGGGGGCAGGGGAAGGGAGACGCATCAAGGCCGTGCAGACCGGGGGACCGTCGGGCGGTGTGATTCCGCGCGGGAAAATGGATACGCCGGTTACCTACGAGGGGCTGCGGGAACTGGGCTCGATCATGGGATCGGGCGGGATGTTGGTCATGGATGAGCGCGATTCCATGGTGGACGTGGCCAAATTCTACCTTGGATTCTGCGTGGATGAATCCTGTGGAAAATGCGCCCCCTGCCGGATCGGTGGCTTCCAGATGCTGAAACTGCTCGAAAAAATCCATGCCGGTAACGGCAAACGGGAGGATTTGGACACCATTCGGGATATCTGCCATTGCATGCGCAGCGCCTCCCTTTGCGGACTCGGCCAGATGGCTCCGAATCCCGTGCTCTCCACGCTACGCTACTTCGAAGACGAATATCTCGACCTGGTTGACGCGGGCGGTCAAGCGAAAAGGGGGGCGCGATGATTCAGGAAGCCGCCATGATCCGGGCAAAAATCAACGGAACGCCCATCGAGGTGCCGGAAGGAACCTCGATTCTGGATGCGGCCCGAAAGGCCGGGGTGCGGATTCCGACGCTCTGCAAGCATCCCGACCTGCTGCCGACGGCGGCGTGCGGCCTGTGCATCGTCAAGGTTGCGGGTCAGGAGCGGATGCCGCGCGCCTGCGCCACCATGCTGCAGCCCGACATGGAGATCATCACCCACGACGGGGAGTTGACCCGGATCCGGCGCACGATTCTGGAACTCATTCTTTCCACGCATCCGAATGCCTGCCTCACTTGCGGGCGCAATGGAAATTGCGAGTTGCAAACCCTTCTGGGCGAATTCGGTGTCCGGGACGACCGCCTGGAAAAATATCTCCGCGACGTGCCGCCGGATCACTCGAATGGATCGATCATCATCGATTTTGCCAAATGCATCACTTGCGGACGCTGCGTGCGGACCTGCCAGGAGATCCAGAATGTCTGGGCTCTGTCCATGCTCAACCGCAGCATCAACACCCGCATGGCGCCCGCGGGCGATATCCTGCTGGCCGATTCCCCCTGTATCAAGTGCGGACAGTGCGCGGCCCATTGTCCGACCGGGGCCATCGTCGAGCATGACGAAACCGCCACGGTATGGGAAGCGCTGCGGGATCCGGAAAAATACTGTTCGGTGCAGATCGCCCCCAGCGTTCGGGTTGCACTCGGCGAGGAGTTCGGGTATCCGCCGGGCACCAACCTGACGCGACAGATTTACGCGACCCTGCGCCGCCTCGGATTCCACGCCGTTTTCGACACCAACTTCTCCGCCGACCTGACGATCATGGAGGAGGCCTGCGAGTTCGTGCAGCGTTTTGTTCATGGCAAGGGGCCGCTGCCGCTGATTACCTCATGCTGTCCCGCCTGGACCGACTACATGGAGAAAAACCACCAGGATTTCATTGAGAATTTCTCCACCGCCAAAAGTCCGCAGCAGATGCTCGGCGTGGTGGCCAAAACCTATTACTCCGAGAAGATGGGGCTGGATCCGGCAAAACATTTTCAAGTCTCGATCATGCCCTGCACCGCCAAGAAATACGAACTGGAGCGGACCGATGAGATGTTCGCATCGGGGCATCAGGATGTGGACGTCACCCTGACGACGCGCGAATTGGCCCGCATGATCAAGCAGTCCGGCCTGGTTTTTCGCGAAATGCCGGAGGAGGATGCGGATTCTCCATTGGGCGAATACAGTGGTTCCGGCACCCTTTTCGGCGCCACCGGCGGGGTGATGGAGGCGGCGCTGCGGACCGCTCATTATCTGGTCACCGGCCGGAATTTGGCGCCGGATGCGGTGAACATCCTGCCCGTGCGCGGCCTGGAAGGGGTGCGGGAAGCGGAAATTGACATCGAGGGGACCGCGGTGCGGGTGGCCGTTTCCCACGGCATGGCGAATGTGGGGAAGGTGCTCGACAAGGTGCGGGCGGCGCGCGAACGCGGGGAGGATCCGCCTTATCATTTTATCGAAGTCATGGCCTGCCCGGGCGGCTGTATCGGCGGTGGCGGGCAACCATACGGGATCAGTGACGAGGTCCGGCGACGACGAATGGCGGGGCTGTATGCGGATGACCAGGGATGCGCGCGCCGGTTTTCGCATGAAAATCCCGCCATCCAGCGGATCTACAAAGAATTTCTGGGCGAGCCGCTGGGTGAAAAGGCGGAACGGCTTCTCCATACCCGCTATCACCCCCGGAAGTCCTATCTGCGGTGACATGCCAACCGGGGTCGGGCCGTATCCCCTGACAGAGAATGGTTCATGACGGCACTCGATCTTACCGCATTTCTGACCTACCTCTTCGGCATCTTGGCCTTCTGCCGCGTGCTCAACCGTCGGCCGCACACCCCGGACGTCTTTCTGGCCGGACGGAAGATGGGATGGTTTCCCATTGGGCTCTCGGTGATGATCACCCTGTTCAGTGCCGTCAATTTCGTGGCCTTTCCCACTGAAGTGATCGAGCATGGATTGTATGTGCTCGCCTCATTGCCGGTGTTCATTCTGGTCTCCATCCCCATGACCCGCATTTTCATTCCCTTCTTTCACCAGATGCGGCTTACCAGCATCTATGCGTATCTGGAGCTGCGTTTCGACCGGCGCACGCGCCTACTGGCCGGGGCGCTGTTTTTGCTGT
>PXAS01000436.1 GCA_003565815.1 PVC group bacterium | reverse complement strand
GCCCGGAAAAACCTGGAAGAAAAAAGAGAGCCTCTTTTGGAAAAACCTTGATAAACGGAAAACCTTTACCCGGAATAAAGAAGCTGAAATCGCCGGCCTAAAAACGGCATTTAGTTTTCCTATAATGGAAGGCGGAGCAGTTATCGGACTTTTAAATTTGCTGTTGTCTGAAGATCTAAAAAAAGAGAGGTTTTATGTTAAACTGTTTAAAGAGTTAGCCGGCCAGATAGCTTCAGAAATAACACGTAAGGAGTTAGAAGAAGAGCTTGCAAGAATATTTAACTCAGCACCTGATATTATCTGTATTGCAGGACTCGACGGATACTACAAGAAAGTAAATCCCGCAATGAGCGATTTTCTGGGATACTCCGAAGAGGAGCTACTTCGTACACATGTTCTCGAATTTGTGCATCCGGAAGACAGAGAAAAAACGATCACTGAATTCGAAAACCTGAAAAATCGCAAGGGCAAGCACTATTTTGAAAACCGATACATCACCAAATCCGGTAAAGTTGTCTGGCTCTCGTGGACTACCAAACCATTTTATGATGAAGGCATTACATATAGTGTAGCGAAAGATATTACCGAACAGAAAGAACTAGAGAAGTTACTCGAACAGGCAAACAGGTTAGCCAAAATAGGCAGCTGGGAGGTAGATTTGATAGATAACACAGTCTTCTTCTCTGAGATTATGAAGGAGATTCACGAAGTCCCGGCAGATTTTGTTCCGGATTTAGAATCGGGAATAAATTTTTATAAAGAAGGAGAAAACAGGGAAAGAATACGGAAGGCTATAAATGATGGAATAGAAAATTATACCCCCTGGGACCTTGAGTTACAACTGATTACAGGAAAAGGAAATGAGCGTTGGGTACGATCAATTGGCAATGTAGATGTGGTTAAAGGCAAGGCTATACGTATGTATGGAAGCTTTCAGGATATACACCTTCGAAAAGTTGCCGAGCTGGAACTCTATGAAAAAACCAAACACATTGAAGCAATCGCAAAACTAAATAGTGCACTTATAAACTATGAAGATTGGTACAGTGCCCTGAGCAACAATCTTCAGGTTATTGGAGAGTCAGTTGATGCCGACAGAGTTTATTTTTTCGAAAATTATACAGATACCAAGACCGGGAAAAACTACTCTACACAAAAGCTTGAATGGTGCAAAAAAGGAATAGAGCCACAGATTGATAATGAAGATCTGATTGGTATGGAGTTTAGTGAATACCCGTTGCTCTTTGATAATATGCTAAACGGAAAAATGAGTACAGCAACTCTCTCTTCTTTGCCAGAAGATGCTGTTTTAAAATATATTTTTGAATCGCAGCAAATTAAGACGTTTCTCACTATCCCAATCTACGCAGACGGCCGGTTTCACGGTTTTATGGGTTTTGATAACTGCACGGATGAACAGTATTGGAGTGATGGTGAAATAGCCCTGCTAACCACCATCACATCAAACCTTGCCGTTGCAATTGAAAGAGCCAATGCCGATAAAGTACTTGAAGAGTTGTATGAAGAGAAAAACACAATCCTTGAGAGTATCTCTGATGCGTTTTATGCCATTGATGAAAACTGGATTATTTCATATTTCAATCAAGAAGCAGAACGTCTGTTAGAAAGGGATGCCAATGAAGTGCTCGGTGTAAATCTATGGGAGGTTTTTGCTCAGGCGAAGAATACGGAACTTCATACAATTTATGAGAAAGTCATGGTCCTTAAGAGAGCCGAAACGTTTGAATACCACTATCCGCCGTTAGATACCTGGTTCGATATTTCTGCATATCCGGCTGAAAACGGTATATCCGTCTATTTCAAAAATATTACAGAAAAAAAAGAGGCACAGGAAAAAATTGCTCAAAAAACGCGGCAACTGGATGCTATTGCCACGTTCAACAGCCTGCTGATTAAAAAAGAGAGCTGGTACGATGCATTAAATGAAAGCCTGAATCTGTTTGGTGAAGTAACCAATGCAGACCGGGTGTATTTCTTCGAAAGTTATATGGATGAACAATCCGGTACAGAACACATAAGTATGATTTGTGAGTGGAACTCGGATGAGGTAACCAGGGAATTAGAAAATCCAGATCATCAGAATGTACCGGTAGATTTTGTAGGTGAGTTTATTGACCCTCTTCACTCGAACGAGGCATTCAGTAGTAGTGTGGCCGATATAAAAGATGACCCATTCAGAGCGTTTCTTGAATCTCAGGAAATCAAGTCACTGTTGGCTGTGCCGGTTTTTGCAGGCCAGAAATTTAAAGGGTTTATCGGCTTTGATGACTGCAAAACTGAGAGAGTCTGGACCCCGGAAGAGGTTTCGTTTCTTCGAACCATCGCGCTGAATCTCGCTTCAGCCATTGAAAATGAAGATGCCGAAGTGGCACTTCAAATGGCCTTTAAAGAGAAAAATGAAATTCTGGAAAGTATAGGAGATGGATTTTTTGCCGTTGACAGGAATTTTACCGTAGAGTATTGGAACCACATGGCAGAAGAGCTTCTTTTCACAGCAAAGGAGAATATACAGGATAAAAATCTTTGGGATGTGTTTGATAAGAACATTGCACAGGTCTCATATCAGAACTACAAAAAGGCCATTTCTGAAAAAATATCAATGAAATTTGAAGATTTCTATGAGCCCATTAACAGATGGTTTGATGTAAATGTGTACCCTACGGATAATGGTATTTCCGTATTCTTTAAAGACATTACAGAGCGTAAAAAAGCCGATGAAAATCTGAAAGAGTTGAACCGCACACTG
>PXAS01000046.1 GCA_003565815.1 PVC group bacterium | reverse complement strand
CGGCAAACAAGTAACTGGTACATTTGTGTTTAACGAAAGCAACCACCTGCTAGATGCCACTGTCAAAAACAAACTAAAATAATAGACTTTTTACTGTTATAATTGATTTAGATAAGGTGGTGGGAGAAAAGGCCAATTCAAACCATATGAACAACTTTCGCAAAGCAATGGCAGAACCAAAAGACCACCTCGTACTCGGACTTGACGACGTTAACTGGGAGCAAGCCGAAAAGCTGATTACTGACTCGCGAGAAAACATTGGCGTCTATCGACTCAACTCTTTGGCGCAACGCTATGGCTGGGAACATGCTGTTCACACTATTGCCAAGCTCGGCGGATTAACCATGGCCGATCCCAAGTATTACGACACGCCTGATACTGTATACACTTCGGTAAAAGATTTGGTCACTTATGGCGCAACGTATATCACTGTACATGCCAGCGGCACCCAAAAAATGCTCCAGCGAAGCGTTGAAGCTCGTGATGATGGGCGCGAAGCAATTATCAATCCTCACGTCAAATCACGTAAAGAATTAATCGGCGGCATCCTGGCAACTACCATTCTTACTTCACACAGTGAAGCGGATTGTGAAGACACCTACGGTAGCAGTGTCGCACAAAAAGTGCTCGATTTTACCGACATGGCAGCACAAGCTGGTGTCGATGGGATCGTGTGTTCAGTTGAAGAAGTGTCTACCATAAGACAGTATCCTGAATATGATAATTTGCTCGTCGCAGTAGCGAGTATTCGGCCACCATGGGAGTCAGAGAAGCCAGCGGAGCAAAAACGCTCTGGTGAAGCTAAGCGAGCAATTGAAGAAGGGGCGGATTTACTCTTTCTTGGTCGACAAGTCCGAAACCCAAGAGACCGGGTTGTTTCTTTTGCCGCAAAAACAATCGCCCAAGAAATTACGCCAACTCTTACTCAAAGAAAATCTCAACAAAGTCCGCTTGCTAAACGGGCTCGAAAAAGAACATACGCTCAATAAATCACCCTAAACTATATAGGCTAATAAAGTTAGTTTTCTGGTTGCCTGCTCACAACGTATACTCATATTGATAACTATGATTACACGCAATTTTTTTCTTGGCGGAAATAACGTATGACCTTACTCGAAGCTATTTTGCTAGGCATTGTTCAGGGAATTTTTATGTTTTTCCCAGTAAGCTCCACTAGTCATCTTGCTCTGCTTCAGCACTGGCTTATTGAAGAGGGCTCTAGGTTGCCTTCACCAGCCTCATCAGAACTCATATTGTTTGACTTGGTGGTGCATGTTGGCACATTAGTGTCGATTGGGATTGTTTTTCGTAAAGAACTTGCCAAGGCCTATCATGGTACCGTCAAAGAACTGCGCCGCGGAGTATCTAATCTACGCAGCAAACACAACCGCTACCTAAAGCTCATTGGCTATAGCCTACTATCGCTAGTAGCGACAGGACTTATCGGTGGGGTGATTTTATGGACTGGCACAGGAGTGTTTGATTCGCCATACACCATAGCAATAAACCTTATAATTACAGGTTTATTGCTATGGTGGACGGACTCTGTCGATAAAAACAACTATGGACCAGGCGACCTCACCGCGCGAATCGCTATTATTATCGGCATAGCTCAGGGGTTTGCTTTGCTGCCAGGCTTGTCGCGAAGTGGACTTACTATCGCTATTGCACTCTACCTCGGGCTCCGACGTAAATGGGCAGCTACATATAGTTTCTTTCTTGCAATTCCTACTATCCTGGCCGCTTCGAGCGTACAGCTGCTCATCGTACTGACCGATAACGAGCCGATACTTATCCAACCATCGGCGTTTGTCGTGGGATTCATAGTTTCTGCAATCGTCGGCACCGGGGCACTGATGGCGGTACTGTGGCTGCTTTACCAAGCCAGGTTTCGCATATTCAGTTTTTACGTCTGGGTGCTAGCAGCTTTAGTATTGCTTGATATCATTTAAAAAAACAGCTAATTGTATCAAAATAATTACGGCTGTCATATATTTGAAACTAATATGCTATAGACTGTTGTGTTACATATTTTCAACAGATACAAAAAATACTTGACGCATCAAGTATTTATAAATGTATCATTCGACTGATGTGTTCGTTTTTTGGCTATGATGCTGCAAATGCAGCAATTCCATGAATTAAAAAGCCCTCCATCGCATAAAGCTATTGAGGGCATTCTTTACAGCTGGCGTATGAAAAGTTCTAAATGATAAACCACATCTTATATAGTAGCCTATCATTTGTAGTCTTATCTTCGACAAAAGTAATGGGGTCCCCGCAAAAAATGCCTTTTTTGTGGGGTAGAGGAGAAAGCAAAGTGAGGCTACCAGGAGTTTTGCCACTTGATTGCAAAACTACGGTAGCCTCACTTGTACATTTCGACGTGGTGGGGGTGGCTGGGATCGAACCAGCGACCAATCGGTTATGAGCCGACTGCTCTAACCACTGAGCTACACCCCCGGGATACATTTGCCTGACACAAGGCGCCAGTATTTTTTAAGTAGCCAACAAGCTGGCTGCAACTTGTCCTTCGAAGCCCTGGCGAAGTAGGAAGCTACACCCCCGTGGCTAACTGCCTCATTTTATCAGATACCGGCAAAAACTGTAATCACTAATAGTCTCTATATGTAATACTGGTAGAGGTATGAGAATTTTAATAATTTTGAGCGCAACTTTATTGCTACTGATAATTGCATTTTTGCTGGTACTTTTTTTGGTGCTAACGCCAAGTGATAGACGGTTACTGTTTTCAGGTTCAGAGTCAATT
>PXAS01000164.1 GCA_003565815.1 PVC group bacterium | reverse complement strand
TGAGAACGCTCATGTCCAAAAAAACGTTTATTCAGATACTGGCACCCTGGCTCTCGGTGCTGATCTTCTGGCTGGGATTCAACAATGCCTGGGCGGCCATTCTGGGCTATCACGCCCAAATCCTGTTTTGGCACCGGCGAAATGCGTTTCCCGCTTGGTTGCGCAAGCCTCGTCCGGGGTGGACGTGGACCCTGCCGCTGTTGCTGACCGCGCCGGTGTTGGTTGCCTTCCTGCCTTGCTTTCTGAGGATGGACATCGGAGAATGGATGTCGGCACACCGATTGTCTTTCATCGGGTTTGTACTCATGGTTCCCTACTTTGGCATTGTGCATCCGGTTTTGGAGCAGGCGCATTGGAGGCCGTTGCGGGCGCGGACGGCATGGGCGCATCCCGCCTTTGCGGGGTATCACCTGCTGGTCTTGCATTCCCTGCTGACCCCGATGGGGCTTGGGTTGGCCTTTGTGGTGCTCTGGGGAGCTTCCATGTTTTGGCAACGCATTCCCCGCGGCACCGCGATCTTCAGCCACCAACTCGCGGATACCGGCGTGGCACTTGCGGGTCTGTGGCTGTGGGTGCAGTGAAAGGCCCAAAGGGCCGACAGTCCAAAGCGAAGCCATTTCGCGAAAGAAATATTGCAAATATTGCAACAGGTATTTTCCAGGACCCGTCGGACAGTACGGCTGATTTTTTGAGATTTAAAAAACAAACCGTCGCAAGGTCTTCCGTAAAAAACCGCCATAAAACCCCGCCAATCCCTTCCGGCGCCCGCTGATGGACTGGGCGTTGTGAAATCAGGGATGAAAAAATAAAAATGGAGGTGATCCTGCGGATGCTTCGCCGGACCGCGGATCATCGTCGGAATCCCACTGGAAACGACAAATGATTCACGGGACGGCATCGCCATTCGCAGGATTCCTTCCCCCAAAAAAATCCGCGGGACGGCGAAGCATCCGCAGGGTAAAAAATATTCGCATCTTTCTCCACATTCGCGCCCCCCCCGCAGGGATCAGCGGGTTTACAACTCAGATTGCCATCTTCTCAAAAAATCAGCCGTAGTCGGACTGGGAAATAGGCTTGCCTCTGACGGGATTGACGTGTCTGACTGAAAGTGAAGCAACCCACAACCAGCAACTAAAAACCCACAACCACTACGCGTGAAAATCCCGCCCTTCGACGGTGGCTTTGACGTAGCCGGCGCGGATGGTGAAATCCCCGAAGCGTTCCCCGTCTTTGCGCTCTTTGGCGTAGCGTTCCAGAATGGGTTTGAGTTCATCCAATATTTGGGTTTCGTCGATATTTTCGCGGTACATCTTGTTCAGGCGTTCGCCGGAAAAACCGGCGCCCAGATACAGGTTGTATTTGCCGGGCGCTTTTCCGACGAAACCAATTTCACCCAGATAAGGGCGTCCACAGCCGTTCGGGCATCCGGTCATGCGGATGACGATCTCGTCGTCCCGCAATCCCGCCGATTCCGCCAGGGCTTCGATCTTGGAAATCAAGGTGGGCAGGTATCGTTCCGATTCGGCCATGGCCAGCCCGCAGGTGGGCAGGGCCACGCAGGCGATGGAGTTGCGGCGAAGTCCGCTCAGACCCGCGTATTCGCCCACTTTGTGTTTTTTCAAAATTTCGTCCACGGTTTTCTTTTTCGCGGCGGACACGTTGCCGATCATGAGGTTTTGGTTGCC
Source organism: PVC group bacterium (assembly GCA_003565815.1). Classification (GTDB taxonomy): domain Bacteria; phylum Verrucomicrobiota; class Kiritimatiellia; order SS1-B-03-39; family UBA6053; genus PXAS01. The sequence goes on along the minus strand of PXAS01000164.1, from coordinate 1,085 downwards.
GGTCAGCCGGAAATCCGCGTTGCCGCAGTTGCCCGCGACTTCGCGCAAGGCGGTCATCAGCGGATGACCTTTGGTGTCCTTGATTCGCCCGCCTTCAATGAAGAGGGTGAGGAACCACTTGCCGTTGGTGCCCTCGGTCCATCCGTAGGTGTCGCCATTGCGTTCAAAGACAAATTTCTTCTCTTTCTTGAGGGCATATCCGCAGCGTTTGGCCAGCTCCTCCTTGATGAAGTCGAGGCCGTAATCGTCGATGGTGTATTTGAAGCGGGCGTGTTTGCGGTTGCTGCGGCAACCATAATCCCGCTGGATGGTCATGATTTTTTCGACGACATCCACAATCTGGTCGGTTTCGATGAAGCCAATGACGGACGCGAGGCGCGGATAGGTGTCCGTCTCCCCGTGGGTCATGCCCATGCCCCCGCCCACGGCAATGTTGAAGCCTTTGAGTTTTCCCTTTTCCTCGATGGCCACGAGGCCAATGTCGTTGGCGAAAATATCCACGTCATTATAGGGAGGAATGGCCACCGCGATTTTGAATTTCCGGGGCAGATAGCGGCGGGTGTAGAGCGGTTCGTCGTCCTTGGTTTCGCCCTGAATCTCTTTGGGCGTGCCCCCGGCTTTTTCTCCGTTGAACCAGATTTCGTAGTAGGCGCTGGTTTTGGGGGTGAGGTGTTCGCTGATGGCGCAGGAAACGCCGTACACTTCCTCGTGAACCTTGGACTGATAGGGGTTGGGGTTGCACATCACGTTGCGGTTCACATCCCCGCAGGCGGCAATGGTGTCCAGGGACGATTCGATGATTTCCCGCATGGTCTGCCGGAGGTTCCGCTTCAGGACCCCGTGGAACTGGAAGGCCTGGCGGGTGGTGAGCTTCATGGTGCCGTTGGCCAGGCTGGTGGCGATGCGGTCCATTTCCAGATACTGCTTGGCGGTGCAAATGCCGCCCGGCACGCGCACGCGGATCATGAAGGAAAAAGCGGGCTCGAGCTTGGACTTGCGCCGTTCGTTGCGCAGATCGCGGTCGTCCTGCATGTAGGTGCCGTGGAATTTCGTCAGCTGGGTGTCATCGTCGGCGATGGCGCCGG
>PXAS01000195.1 GCA_003565815.1 PVC group bacterium | reverse complement strand
TCCCTGACTGATGCAACCGGGGATGGAAGGACACTCCACCACCCAGACACCATCCTCATCGCGATCAATCGTGGTCATAAATTTCATTGTTTTTCTCCGATTTGCTGACGTAACCCATCTGTCATAGTTTAACCGCAATGCTTTCAACATTCAAACCTCAAAATTGGTCTTCGATGCTCGAAATACGGCTGATTTTTTGAAATTTGAAAAAAAGACCGGCGCAAGGTCCTCCGTAAATAACAGCGATAAAACCCCGCCGATCCCTTCGGGGGCCCGCTGATGGACTGAGATCTGTAAAATGGGCAATGAAAAAAATCCGAAGGACGGCGAAGCATCCGCAGGAAAAAAACTTCGCTTCTTTCTCCACATTCCGTTCAAAACCTCTGCCTATCGCCGTTTTTTCTTCTTCCGGTAGCTGAGTTTACCCGAGGTGGTGCTTTCGCCGGTATTCAATACCGACCGCAGTTCCATGATCTGGTCGCGCAACATGGCCGCGCGTTCGTATTCCAGCGCTTTGGCCGCCTCCATCATTTCCTCTTCGATTTCACGGAGGGCTTCCCGCACGTCATAGGGCGCATCCGATTCCCGCACCACCATCTCTTCGACGTCTTTCCCCTGTTTGATGACGGCCAGGCTGTCCTGGATTTCCTTGACGATTTGCTGCGGCGTAATGTCATGGTCTTGATTGTATTGCAACTGCACCTGACGGCGTTCCCGGGTGATGTCCAACAGCGCTTGCATGGAATCGGTCACCTGGTCGGCGTACAGGATCACCTGACCGGTCAAATGCCTTGCGGCCCGGCCCGCGGTTTGAATCAAAGAGGTTTTGGAACGCAAAAACCCTTCCTTGTCGGCATCCAGGATGGCTACCAGGGACACCTCGGGGATATCCAACCCTTCCCGCAACAGATTGATGCCGATCAAACAGTCAAATTCGCGCTTGCGCAGGGCACGGATGATTTCGACCCGTTCGATGGCATCGATGTCGCTGTGTAGATATTTCACCCGCAAATCCAGGCTTTCCAGATAGGCGGCCAAGTCTTCGGCGGTTTTTTTCGTCAGCGTGGTCACCAACACACGCTCCTCGCGTTCGGCCCGCACCCGGATTTCGTGCATGACATCATCAATCTGCCCCTTGAGCGGACGAATCACGACTTCCGGATCCACGAGGCCGGTGGGACGGATGATCTGCCGCACGGGTTCGCCACCGGCCAATTCCAATTCGTACGGGGCCGGGGTCGCGGACACAAACACGGTTTTGTGGATACAATTCAGGAATTCATCAAACGCCAAAGGCCGGTTGTCCAACGCGGAGGGCAAACGGAAGCCGTGTTCCACCAATACGCTTTTGCGCGCCAAATCCCCGTTGTACATGCCACGGATTTGCGGGACGGTGACGTGCGACTCGTCAATGATGGTCAGAAAATCCTCTCGGAAATAGTCCAGCAACGTGAAGGGGCGGTCCCCCTGCCTGCGTCCGGTCAGATAGCGGGAATAGTTTTCAATGCCGTTGCAAAATCCGACTTCCCGGAGCATTTCCAAATCGTAGTCGGTCCTCATGCGGATGCGCTGGGCTTCGATGAGCCGTCCGTCCTGCTCGAATTCCCGCACCCGCGCCTCCATATCCGCCTGAATGTCCCCCAAGGCCGCTTCGATTTTCCGGTACGGGGTCACGAAATGACGCGCGGGACTGATGTGGATTTCGGTGAAGGTCTCCAGGGCATCCCCGGTGAGTGGATCAAAACGCTGGATACGCTCCACCTCATCCCCGAAAAAGCTCAGCCGCACGCCTTCCTGGTTGTAGCTGGGGTACAACTCCACCGTATCGCCCCGCACCCGGAAGGTGCCCGGACTCCGTTCGATTTCGTTGCGGGTGTATTGAATGGCCACCAGCTTTTCCAAAAGCGCATCCCGGTCATGTGCTTCACCCACCTGCAAATGGATGAGCATTTCCTGATAATCGTCGGGAGACCCCAACCCGTAAATGCAGGAAACCGAGGCGATGATGACCACGTCCCGACGGTTTAACAACGCATCCGTGGCCGCCAGGCGAAGCCGCTCGATGTCCTCGTTGATGCTGGAATCTTTCTCGATAAAGGTGTCCGTGGTGGGAATGTACGCTTCCGGCTGATAATAGTCGAAATAACTCACGAAGTAACTCACCGCGTTTTCGGGCAAAAACTGCTTCATTTCCGCATACAACTGCGCCGCCAGGGTTTTGTTGTGGGAGACGATAAGCGTCGGACCGCCCCAGTGGGCAATCAAATTGGCCATGGTAAAGGTCTTGCCGCTTCCGGTGACACCCTCCAGCACCTGAAAACGCTTCTCATCGTCCAATCCCCGGCACAAGGCCTCAATGGCCTCGGGCTGATCCCCGGCGGGACGAAATTCGGATTTCAAATGGTATGGGGACGCGGACATGCCTTCCTATGCAACGAAAGCGGGGCATTGTCAAACTGCCCATGGCGGGAAGTTTTCCCTGTCATCCTTACTGGAATATTATTCCCGTCCCTGTCGATCAAGAGAGCGATACTGAATGGCTTCGGCGAGGTGCTGGGGCTGAATATTGTCCGCGCCTTCCAGATCGGCAAGCGTTCGGGAAACCTTGAGGATTCGGTCGTAGGCGCGGGCGCTCAAATTCATGTCATCCATGGCCATGCGCATCATTTGGTGGCATTCGGCGTCCATTCGACAATACCGTCCCAACTCCTTGGCCCCCATGCCCGCGTTGCAATGGACGCGGGGATTGTCCGCGAAGCGCGCGTGTTGGATTTG
>PXAS01000340.1 GCA_003565815.1 PVC group bacterium | reverse complement strand
TTTTGGCCAGGTACGAGGCCAATCTCTTGCGATCCGGCGGCAACGAGTCCCGGGGATTCCACCGGGTGGTGCTTGAAAACGTCAACCCCGGCACCCAACAATCCCCCGAGGATCCGCGCCTCAATCTTTTCAACTTCACCCTTTCCCCCCTGAACCGGGAAATGACGGCCCCAACCGAAAATCCCGGGGAGACACCGTGAAATTTTCGGACCTCAACAAAGAGCAGAAGCAAATTGCCTTTCTCGCGATCGGCGGCGTGTTTACCGTGTTCATGATTTTGAACAATCTGGTCTTGGGCCCCATGCGGGAAAACGCGGCCGCCGCTCAGAACAAAACCGACGAACTGGAGAGAAAGGTCAACCGGGGCGAGGCCATTTTGCGCCGCGAGCGGATCAACCAAGTGGCCATTCAATCCGCGGCAACCGAAATCGGCGCCATTCGGGAACAATACTTGCCCCCCGAAATCAGTCGATACACTTGGGCCTTGCGGCAAATCAGTGACATCGGGTTTCCGTTGGGAATCCAAGCGCAGGTCCGTGAACACGAGCTGCCCAGATTTGTCCCCCACACCTCCCCCTATCGTCAAATCAAACACGACACGCCCATGTGGGTGCCGTATGCCGTACAGGTCAACTTTACGGCCGGATATGCAAAGGTGATTCAATTCATTGACCGCCTCTGCAATGCCAACCCCTATGTTTCGATAGGGATGTTAACCATTCAAAGAAACCCGAACCACCCGGAAAACCACCTCGTGCAAATGGTCGTGGAATGGCCTGTTTTGCGCTTCAACGAGGATATCAGCCTCCTTCGGGAGCTGGCCGAAGGTTCCACGGAAGGAGTCAATTGATGCGTGCCGTCCATCTTCCCGTCTTGTTTGTTTGCCTGCTGACGGTTTTTTCGAATTCCGCCGCCGCGCAAGACCCCCCGTCGTCTGCCTCCGTTTACCGCGACCCGTTTTGGCCCATTGGGTACGTGCCGAAGTCAAACGAACAACCCGAGCCAGCGCCCCAAGAAGAGCCAAAGGAGGTCATTTCCGCCCCCGTCCTCTCGGAAGCGGAACTTCGGGCTTTGGCGCTTGCCGAAGCCGAAAGGATTCGACAAACCCTGGAGCGAAGCGGCACGGCCACCATGAGGGGCCGAATCTCCGCGCTGGTGCAGGGACGCTGGGTCTCGGTTGGCGACAGCTTCAGCGTCGAAGTCGAAGGCCGCGAATACCGCTTGATCATTACAAAACTCACAACTGACAACATCGAACTGGAACCCCACAGGGTTCCGTAAATCACCCCGAACCCCGGAAACGAACCATGACCGCAAAAAAACTCCATCTCATATGCTTTTCAAGCATCACAGCCTGTGGGCTGGTCTTCACCCCGCTTTTCGCCCAACCCATCCCGGAGGACGGCACCGAGGAAGTTGACCGAATTCTTTTGGAACTCGAAGAGGAAGAAACCACCGAAACCGCGCCCGCCCCGGAAACCGCGGAACCACAGCCCCCGCCTCCGACAAGACAACCCGATGACGTCCCGCCCATCCAGCTGACCGAAGACCGCACTTTGCCGGGCTTGCAAGTCACGGAACCCGGCTCCGTGGACGACTCGCTCATCTCCATCACCTATGACGATGTGCTCCTCGCCGATGTGGTGCGGATTTTCGCACGCTTTTCCGGCGCCAACATCATCATTCCCGAAGGCCTGGATGAACGCGTGAGCGCCAACCTGAACGATGTCGACTGGCGTCAGGCCCTGGAAGCGATTCTCGCGGAGAAAGACTACGCCCTCGTGCAACGACGCTCGAATATTTTCACGATCGTGCGCGAAGACCAACTCGCCGCCGAACCGCTGGCCCGGGAAACCCTTGAATTAAAATACATCACCGTGGACCAAGCGCTTCCCGCCGTGGAAGGCATGCTCATCTCCAGCAATGCCCGCGTAATCCCCCTGCCCGCCGCAAACCGGATCGTGGTGGTGGAAACCCCGCGGAACATCGAGGAAATCCGCACCATTATCAGTGGCGTGGACCAACCCCGCCAACAGGTGTTCATCGAAGCGAAATTCGTGGAACTCAACGACCAGGCCATCAAGGATCTCGGCATTAACTGGCAGGTCCTCCAAGGCTATACCGTCCGCGCAACCGGATTGAGTTCACGCGTCGAACGGATCGAAACCCGCACTTCCCAGGATGCACAGGCGTTTGTCACGTCCAGAAGCAGAACCAGCACGGTTTCGCAAGACATGATGACGGACAACCTCGACCCCACCGCAAGCACCGACATCGAAACCAGCAATCGTACCAGTACATCCGGACAACTGGATTCCTTGGTGCGGGGTCGGAATTTCGACAGTTTTGACGCCACGGCCGGCACCATCAGCACCATCCCCGCCATGGAGCAGACCACCACCCGGGCCGCAGTCCTCAGCGCCGATGACTTCGCCCTCACCCTCAGCGCCCTCCAACAGCTCGATGGCGTTCGCATCGTCTCCAACCCCAAAATGCTGGTTGCCAACAATGAAACCGCCACCATTCATGTGGGCCGGAACGAACCCAACATCCGCGCCATTCCCCAAGGGGAAAATGCCACTACCTTCGCATACGTGCTCGATGGTTTCATCGAAATCGGTGTGAAACTGGAAGTCACCCCCTCCATCAGCACGGAAAGAAACATCACCGTCAAGATCATCCCCGAACTCAGCCGCCTGATTGGTGAGAAAAGCGTCGGGGAAGCCGGGACATCCTTTCCCGTCACCCAAATCCGCCGCATCAACACCGAATTTGCCCTGCAATCCGGCAAAACCGTTGCCATTGGCGGTCTGACACAAGGCGAAGACAAGGAAGTGGTGCGAAAAGTCCCGCTGCTTGGCGACTTGCCGCTGATTGGCAAATATCTGTTCAGTCACACCCGCACCGAACGCTTCCAGGACGAGGTCGTCATCTTCGTTTCCGTGGACATGGCGCACGTTGAATCCTTGGATGACCGCTTCGGCATTCCGGAACGCGGCGACCTGATCCATCGCTGGATGCAGGAAGACGAAGCCCGCCAACAAAGGGTGGCTGCAGCCCGGGCCAGCGAACAAGCCCCCGAAACGACGGTGGTGCCTTCCGAGCCCGTCAATATGGGCGAAGCCTACCCGGTGGAAGAAATCCCTGAAGAAGAAGGGGATGAAGTAGAAACCTGGGAAGAAGTCGAAGTGCAATAAAGCAGCGGCTCTTGCCAAAACTCAAAAAGGCTCCGGGCAACCGGAGCCTTTTTTGTTGGGGGGACCTCAATCAGCCGCAAAAGCCCTTCACCGACAGCCCCAACATTCGCCCCCTGGCACAAAACCGGCCCTTGCGCGAAGCGCCCTGGAGTGCGTGTAGCGAGTTCCACGAGCTACCGCCCTTGTCCCGTTGCCCCCAAGCCACCCCAAGGCCCTGGCCAAAACCCAGTACCCTGTCAAAATCCGGTGACATCCTCGCCCAAAAGGGGGTCTCCTGGCAAGATTCGCCTGTGTTTTTGCAAATCCAACAAGATTTTCAGGCGTTCAATGGCCTCTTCCAACGTTTCGGCCATGACCACGATTTGGTCGGCGCTGACGATGACCCGCTTCAGTTGGGGAATGCGCAATCCTCCCGTGGCCTCCATGTAAAGGGGCTGAATATAGAGGATATGCTTGCCCAAAGGCAAGACGATCATTTTCCCACGCTTCACCTCCGTGCCTTGCTGGTTCCAAAGGGTCATCCGTTCGGCGATGACCGTGTCTTGGTCAATCAGGGCATTGATTTGCGCAGGGCCATAAAACTGACTCCCCTTGGGAAAGGTATACACGATGATGCGCCCATAATTCTCGCCATCGCTTCCCGCCAAGGCGAGGGCCCTGAGATTTTCGCGCTCATACGGCAACATGGGGGTGATCAGAAAGAACTCGGGTCTGTTGAAGTCAATCAGATCCAGGGTCAGATAATAAGGCTCCATTCGAATCAATGTATCCCGATGGCGTATCTCGGCAAACTGCATCCGGTCCTCTTCCATGAAAAAGGTGGCCGGATTCGTTTGATGGTAGACCGAATACATGTGCATTTGTATATCGAACAGATCGCGGGGGTACCGAACCTGCTCCAGTAAAAAGTCAGGCATCTCGCTCTTGTCTTTGATTAATCCCGGATACATGCGTTGATAGGCCAAAGCCACCGGGTCATTCGGTTCGAACAGATAATAATCCACCGATCCGTTGTAAGCATCCACCACAATCTTGATGGAGTTGCGGATGTAGTTGAATTCTTCCTCTCCATAGACATCCGAATTTGGATACCAATTGCTCGTGGTGTACGCATCTTGAATCCAATAAAAGCGGTCCTCGGATACGACCAAATACGGATCGCGGTCCAACTTCAAAAATGGGGTCAGGCGCTCAATGCGTTCCACGATGTTTCGGCGAAACAAAATTCGGCTGTTCCGTCTGATCTCCGGGGTCAAAATAATGTTCCGCTCACGGAAATACATGGCGAAGAGCGCCCGCTTGAAAAGCCCCGAAACGGGCACGCCACCATGTCCCGTATAGTCAATCAGCACCTCCTCCTCGGCCCCCGGATGGTGAAATTCCCGTTCCCGCGACGGCGCAATGGCGTAATAATATTGAGCCGTCCCGTAATAAATCGACGGTTTCTTCGTTTGAATCCCCAATTGAGACTCCATGGGCATGTTGCGCAGATACCACTCCATGGGGGCTTCGCCACGCTGGGCCGCGGGTATCATCACCGCTCCATGGCCATGCGTGTATTTCAAATGACGGCTGATCCAATTTTGTGCGCCTTCCGGCAATTTCTCGGAGTGAATCTCGCGTCCCGCCAAATAGACTTGATGCAACTCCCCCATCACCGTGTAGCGGGCCGCGTCCACGTCGCTGAACCCATAATAAGGCCGAATTACCTGTTCCTGATGAAAAACGTCCGCCAGCAGCTCATAATCCCAAAGCGGAATGTTGGCCAAATCCGTGCGCTGCCCCAACTCGGGAATATTTTCATCCTCTTGCAATTGGGTGTAAGGGCGACGCTCCACTTGGGTCAGATTGTAGGCGGCCAAGGTCGCGTTGATCGACGATTGCATGTGTGGACGCTGTCGCTCCAGCTCGCTGGGATTCACAAACACATTCCGCACCAAATTGTTCATCGCCCCCCAGTCCCGGAGTACATGGCAAAGCATCGCCAAAACCGTAAAGACAATCACCGTCACGAGGCCGCGACGGGTATGCACATATACAATCAGTGCAACCGCCAAACACAACAACAGAATCCCGGAGGCCCAAATCAAAGGTAAGTTCACGTACAATTCCACGAAACCCGGCCCAAAAAACAGCGGTTCATTGTTGGTGCTGTATTGCAACATATGCGCTTCCAGCACATACCCCCAGGATTGCACCAAAAAGATCAAAAACACCATGCAGGACAAATGGATTTTGGCCCCCAAGTACAGCGCTTGCCCCTCACGTTGCAACACCCGCATTTCCGCGGCGTACAGAATGGCCAATGAAACCGACAGTAAAATCAGGGTAAGGATCAATCGTCCCTGCAGAAGATTGAAAATGGGCAGGGAAAACAGGTAATAACTGATATCCAATTGGAAAAGCGTATCCCGAACGCCTTTGGCGGGTGCAAAAAAGAACAACAGCGCGTTTTCCCACTGATGGTAAAGCGGGAGCGCCAGCAAAATGCTGAAAACGAGCGACAAGGGGATGTAGACTTTCATCGACCCATGGCGGAAGCTGCGAATCACCCTGGCCGTGCGCCCCTCCGGCTCTGCGTCCTGGTTCCGCATATTGACCCCCAAATAACGGGAAGCCACCCAGAAATTCAAGTACATCACCAGAAAGAAAAGCAGGGTGACCCCAAAGAAAATCAGGTATTGATACGTGGTTTTGAGCAACAAAAGCCTCAAGTAGCCCAGGGATCGATACCAATACACGTCCACGAAAAAATCCAAAAAGAGGAAGTTGACGGCAACAAAGAGAACCCCCAACGCCAGCAGGGTAAAGACCAGGACTAAAAAAAATTTCAATGGACGGCTCATACCAATGATATAGGCGGGCTTCGCCCGAACTTCAAGCGATAAAAGGGGCATTCAAGGCTCGTCGGCAAATGGGTGCCACGGCATCATGCGGGTAAATTTGATTGACAACCAGCCAAAATCAAGGTCTTCAATGCATCATGACACGCTCTCCCCTTCCCCATTCCACTGTACGCTGGGGCCTGGTCGGCGCCGGCGATGTCTGCGAACGCAAATCCGGCCCGCCCCTCTATCAGCTTCCCGGGCACCAACTCCTCGCCCTCACCCGGCGCGATGCCGCCAAAGGTGCCGACTTTGCCCGCCGGCATGCCGGAAAATTCGTGCCCGACTTAAAAGACTTGCTCGAAATTCCCGAAATCAATGCGGTGTACATCGCCACGCCCCCCGGGGTTCACGCCGCCCAAACCATTTCCGCCGCCGAAGCCGGCAAACATGTTCTCGTCGAGAAACCCATGGCCATGCACACCCGGGAATGTCGGGAGATGGTCGCGGCATGCAAAGCCAATGGGGTCGACCTTGCCGTCGCCTATTATCGGCGCGGCTACCCCTCCATTCTTGCCGCCAGGACGTGGGTGGAACAGGACCGCATTGGCGAACTGCGGGAAATCTGGCTCAATGACCAATTTCCACCCAGTCACCGGCTGGATCTCGTTCACTTTTTTGCGGGCGAGCTTGACCGGGTCCGGACCGAAACCGTCGAAAAAGGCCTTGTCCTTCACGCCGTCTCTCATTCCGGGTCCGCTTTGCGCATGAACCTCGGATGGAAAGAGCAACCCGGCGCACCCGAACAGGTCAAGCTGACGGGAACCAAAGGGTCCATTTTGATTGATGACCTCAAAGGCGGGTCCGCCATCGTGACCACCCCATCGGGGACAGACCCCGTAAAATTCCCGCCGTTGCCTTGGACCCATTGGGGCTTGATCGAAAATTTTGGCCACGCCATTGCAGGCCGCGTCCCCCACGCCTGTTCAGGAGAAGAAGGGCTGAAAAGCACCACCGTGCTGGACATTGTGTCCGCGCTCGAACCGGACCGCCCGTTCGCCCCCGTCGATTACGCCAATCCCCCCGTCCCGGATTCATCACGATCAGGGAAACTGAATCTTCTGGGCTGACGATGCCGGATCACCCTTTTTTGGGCGCAGAGGCGGCTTTTGCGGGCTCCACTTGATCGCCTTCAACTTGGCGCGCAAAAAGCCATAACAAGTCCGATGCGCGGTTCAACCATTTCAAAACCAACTCATTTTGCAGAAAACCTTTTTCCCACATTTCCACGGCCACGCGCTCGCAACGCCGAAAGATTGTGCGGGCGTGATCCAAATGCGCGGCCAAAGGCGTCCCGCCCGGAATCACAAAGCCCTTGGGCATGGGCACCACGGACTCCAGGCGATCCCGTTCCGCGTCCAGTATCGCCAGGAAATCGGCATCCACCCGTTCTTTGATACGATGGATCGAATCGGGATGCGTGGCCAACTCGGCGCCCACGCGAAAACACGCACGTTGCAATTCCAGAATACGCGCGCGCAAATCTGCGTCCTCCGTCAAACTGCGGGCAATGCCCAAGACACTGACCGCCTCGTCCAGTGCCCCCACCGCCGCAGGCGGCAAATCACTTTTGGAAACGTCTTGTCCTGAATAAAGTTGGGTACGGCCTTGATCGCCTCTGCGGGTGGTAATGCTCATGATGATTTCAAATTGGGTTCGGAAAATCGGGTACGGATACAATTCATAATGGATGCCAAACCGGGCTCGGCCACAAAATAATAGGTTTTTCGTCCTTCCCGCTCGCGGTCCAGCAGCTGACAATGCTGCATGAGCCGCAAATGTTCGGAGGCCACGTGCTGCAAAACACCGCAGGCCTCCGCCAATTCCGTGACCGTGTATTTTCCGTGCAACAACATCTCCACCATTTGCAGACGAACCGGATGGGACAAGGTGCGCAGACATTCGGCGGCACGGGTAAAAGATTCGGGTGTCAAGGTTTGTTCCGTCATGATGGCATCATAGATAACTCAAATATCGTTATTTGTCGATATGTTTTAACAATCGATTTGCATCAACGTATAGGCCAATACCGCCGTGGCCGCATTGATCGAATACGAATCCACCCCCGAAGGCATGGGAATCGTAACCCGGCGCTTCAGACGATTGGCCGTGCCATCGGGCAATCCGAAGGCTTCACCTCCCATCACCAAGGCCAGTCGGTCCCCATGCGGACGAACCGACGGCAAAGGTTCCGCGTCACGACAAACCGTGGCAAAAGTTTCGACATCCATCCCGTGAAATTCATCAATCCAATCTTCTTTCGATGTCCGGCGTATGGGAATTGCAAATAAACTGCCCATGCTGGTGCGCACCGATTTGGGATGCCAGGGATCGGTGCTGCCAACCGCCAAAAAGGCCGACGCGCCCGCTGCCAGGGCGCTACGGATCACCGCGCCCGTATTCCCCGGATCTCCCAGGTTCCAGCCCACCACCACCAACTTGCGACCCTCCCCCGAAAAAACATCCTCCCAACTTGGAGGCGGCGGCTGACGCATCACCGCGAACACATTGCCCAACCCCCTCCCGCCCGTCATCCGTCGCAACTCCTCAATCGGAGCCACCCGCAGCGGGACGCCCAATGCCTCGACTTCCCTGACAATCCGACCCTGGCGCTGATTGGGCGAATCAACGCAATCTTGTCCCACCAGCACTTCTTCCAGGGGGGCCCCGTTTCGCAGGGCCCGTTCCATGCTTCGGTATCCCTCCAACGTAAACAAGCCGAGCTGTTCCCGGCCTTTGGGAAGGGACAATTGCTGAATCAAATGAACGGTTTTTCGCCAGTCCGGCGCGGGGTTTGCCATGTGTTTACTCCACCTGCCGCATGGTTTGCATTCCCGGCCAGCAACCGCCCTTCATGGTTCGGCCCGCTTTTGTCCGCTTCGGACCAAAACAACCCCTGAACTCTTTCAACAGCGTCTCCAAATATTCCTGTCCGCCGATCGCGACCCCACGGGTGAAATACCGCATGCGTTGATGTAAGAAGATTGCCATGGGCACCTCCCCCCGTCGTTCGAATTCCGCGACCACTTGCACCGGATCAAACCCCTTCCGTTCTTGGAAGGCGCGCTTGGCTCTCGGATTATCTTTTTGCGAAGTTCCCTTGTGTACCAACCAGATGCGATACGCCGCCTGCACCTCCGGCCATCCTTTCGGCGCCGCCCTTTGCCGCTGCTCCGCATGCAGAGCTCCCGCCACTTGTTTCCAATGCATTTGCCGGTTCAATTGACCCCGCCGCACATGCAATGCCGCCGCCGGCTGATGTCCCCGGGAAAGACGCACCAGCATGTCCAACCCCGCGCGGGCCAACGCCCCGCCCCCGCAGGCTTCGCCGTACCCACACCACCGATAGGTCAACGGATCCTCGCAGAGATTCGCCCGCAAAGGATTCAGATCCACATACGCCGCCACCGACATCAGCGCCAGAGGCGTATTCTCCACCACCACGCTCCGATAGCGCCCTTCCCAAAAATTTCCTTTCACCGAATGCCGTCGATTGTACCAAGAGGAAAAACTTTGCTTCACGATCCGCATAAACGCCGGCAAATCACACATCCGCTCCGTCTGGGCCTTGAGCATGGATGTCTTCCGTTCATCCCCCTGATTCTCATAAAACGCCTGCCAATATTCAACTTTTTTGGACGGCCACACCCCTTTCAGGCGACGCAATACCTCCACATACGCCACCTCCGTCCTTTCCGGCACCCACAACAACAAATGGAAATGATTGTCCATCAAACAGTGGGTAATCACGGAAATCCCCGAAAAATCCGCCCATTTCCGCACCAAGTCCAGCAAAACCCGCTTCTCCTGATCCCCCAGCAAAAACTTCTGTTGCGTGGTCCGACTGGTGACATGCACAAAATACCCCCCTTCCCTCGGAAGAATGCGTAAGCCCCGTTTGCGGTCGGGGCCCACCCCCGCCCAAATCGTGGACATCTTGTAAAAAGCATCATTTTCACTTCGTTTCATCCCCAACCCCTACCACAAACCCCGCGCCACCGTCAAGCCATAAAGCCATATTGCACCTGTTGCAATGTTTGGTGTGGTTTGGCTTGCCAAAGACTTGGATTTTTGATTAAGGTGGGGAATGATCTATGCGGATTACAATGCGACGACTCCTTGTTTGCCTGATGCGGCGCGGTTGATGACCCGGATGCTTTGCGAGGATTTTGGCAATCCGAGCAATCGGGCTTCTTTGTTTGGCCGGACCGCGCGGGGGGCAATTGATTTGGCCCGGGAACAGATGGCCCGGGCCGCCGGGGCTTTTCCGGATGAGGTGATCTTTACCTCCGGGGCGACGGAGGCTTGCAACATGGCGATTTTTGGGGTCATGGAGCGCTTGATGCGGGAGCGTCCGCGAATTTTGACCTCCGCGATCGAACATCCCGCCGTGTGTATGCCCGCGGAAGCATGCGCGTCCGCAGGCGCGGAGTGGATTGAAATCCCGGTGGATGGACGGGGTCGGCTTGATTTGGAGGCTCTGTCGGAAGCACTGGCGTCCCCCACGGCTTTGGTTTGCGTGATGGCGGCCAACAACGAGACGGGGGTTCGTCAAAACATCGCGGAAGTGGTCAAACGGGCGCATGCCGCCGGGGCACTGGTCTTTTGCGATATGACGCAGTTGTTGGGCAAAGTCCCCTTTTCCGTACATACGGAGCAGGTGGATTTCGCGTGTTTCTCCGCCCACAAATGTTATGGTCCCAAAGGCATTGGCGCCTTGTACAAGCGCCGGGGCTTGGCCTTGTCTCCCCTGCTGCGCGGCGGCGGGCAGGAAAACGGATTGCGGAGCGGGACGGAGAACGTGCCCGCGATCGCCGGATTTGGATTGGCGGCGGATCTGGCGGCACGAGAGGTCAATGTCCGCCGGGCACATTTGCAGAAATTAACCACCCAGCTGGAGAGCGAGGTCCGAAGACGAATCCCGGGGGTGGTCATTCAAAGTGCGGAGGCCGAACGCATCCCCGGCACGTCCATGTTCAGCTGTCCGGGCCTTCGGGGAAAATGGCTTGCGCAGCTTTCGGGTATTGTCGCCAGTTCGGGAAGTGCCTGCGCTTCTTTACAGGAAAAACCCAGCCACGTGCTCCAAGCCATGGGCGTGGACCCCGAGACCGCGGCCCGGAGCATTCGCATCAGCCTGGGCATGCCCAGCACGCCCGCCGACGTTCGGCAAATCGCGCAGGCCTTGGCCAAGGGCGCCGAAAAACTCCGGGAAACCTGAATCACTCCCCGCCGGTTTTCTTTGCAAAGTTCTCAAGGTTTCAGGTAGACAATTCGCACTTCCCCGGTACGATGAAGATCTTATGAAATACAAAACCTTGCTTTCCTTTCTGAGTTTTTCCGCGTTCGCAAGCCGTCTTTCCGCGCACCCGGGACATCCCGGGGCTCCGCACCACGGTGACGCCACCCACTTTTTGCTGGGTCTGGCGATTGGCCTCCCGATTTTGGCCCTGGGTGCGTTCATGCTTCACAAACGTCATCGCAAAGCGGATGTCAAAATTCAATCCCACGCAAACAAGGAAAAGACAGATGGTTAAAACCGCATCCACCATGTTGCCTTTGGGCACGCCGGCTCCCGATTTTCATTTGCCGGATGTCGTCAGCGGGAAAGTGATTTCCCGCTCGGCGTATTATGGAGACCCCTTGCTGATCATGTTTATTTGCGCCCACTGTCCTTTTGTGGTGCACATCGAGGAGGAACTCGCCAAATTGGGGGAAGACTACGGCCCAACCTCCCTGAAAATCCTGGCGATTAGCGCCAATGACGTGAAAAGTCATCCCGGTGACGCCCCGGAAAAATTGGCGGAGCAAGCTCGAAAAGCGGGCTTCAACTTTCCTTATCTCCATGACAAAACCCAGGAAACGGCCAAGGCCTATACGGCGGCCTGTACCCCGGATTTTTTCCTTTTCGACGAGAACCATCGGCTGAAATACCGCGGACAACTGGATTCCAGCCGTCCGGGGTCGGAAATTCCCGTGACCGGGGCCGACCTGCGCGCGGCCATCGACGCCATGCTCTCCGGGCATGAAATCACCCTGGACCAACAACCGTCCATCGGTTGTAACATCAAGTGGACCCCCGGAAACGAGCCGGGATATTTTTTCAAGTAAACCTGAAACCGTGAGCTCTTTGCCTTGAATCCGCACAATCTCATGGGCTGCAAGGAATTGTCGGGAATACTCGACAGACCGCATGGGTATGCCTCGATTCCCGACAATTCCTTTCGCTCCATGATCTTGCACGCCTACTTTGCAAATATCTCACGGAT